>JAIBAF010000013.1 GCA_019695335.1 bacterium | reverse complement strand
AACAGTTCCATCGTTTACTCCACTGATCCGGATTTCAAGCCGGAAGAAGAACCGTCCGAGCAACCGGTTTACACCAAAAGCCATGAACTCAGACTTTCCTTGGACCGTAAACAGCGTGCGGGAAAATCGGTCACGATCATCGAAGGATTTCGCGAGTCGATCGAAGACATCGAAGCGCTGGCGAAAAAACTTAAATCCAAATGCGCGACCGGCGGCACGATCAAAAACCGCGTGATTGAAATCCAGGGCGATCACCGCGCCAAAATCGAAGCCGAACTTAAATCGTTCGGTTACAAAGTGAAACGCGTCGGCGGATGAGTGATTTACACTTTTTTTATGTAAAATGAACCAATTCGTTTATGGTACATACTCTGAAACGAGTTCGGAGTAGACAAGAATATCTCTTACCAACGAGTTTAATTTAAATATTGACCCTGACCCGCGATTTGCTCAAATTATCTCCGTTACTGCTCCAATTTATTTCACATCCAAAAGACCCTTGATAATAAATTAATTGAATCGATTATTTTTTTTAATTCTCAATTTTCTATTTTCCATTTTTTAAAGGAGGTTTCGTATGCAGCTCGGATTTGTCGGACTTGGCAAAATGGGCGGCTTCATGGTGCAGCGCCTGCTGAATGATAAACACGATATCGTCGGATTTGATCTCAGCGCCGACGTCGTGAAACAACTTGCATCCAAAGGTATGACGGCTTCTTCTTCCATCGAAGACATGGTTGGAAAGCTCAAAGGCCGCAAAGCCGTGTGGATCATGGTTCCCGCTGGAAAGCCTACGGAAGACACGGTTCAACATCTGGTTGGCCTGCTGAATAAGGGCGACATCATCATCGACGGCGGCAATAGTTATTACAAAGACGATGTTCGCCGCGCCAAAGAATTACAAGCGAAAGGCATTCATTACATCGACGTCGGAACCAGCGGCGGCGTGTGGGGTTTGAAAAACGGTTATTGCATGATGATCGGCGGAGAGAAAGACGTGTTTGATCATCTCGATCCGATTTTCAAAACGCTGGGGCCGGTCGACGGCTATGCCTACATGGGCGCGAGCGGTTCGGGCCACCTCGTCAAAATGATCCACAACGGCATCGAATACGGTATGATGCAGGCGTACGCCGAAGGTTTTGAAATCATGAAAAAATCGGAATACGGATTGGACCTCGCAAAAATCGCCGATCTGTGGATGCATGCATCCGTCGTGCGTTCGTGGCTGCTGGAATTGACTGCGGAAGGATTGAAACAGGATCCGGAACTGAGCGCCCTCAAAGGCTGGGTAGCGGATTCCGGCGAAGGACGCTGGACGATTTTGGAAGCCATCGACAAAGACGTTCCCGCGCCGGTCATCACGGCATCACTGTTCGAACGCTTTCACTCGCGTCAACCGGATAGTTTTGCGGCGAAAATGCTGGCCATGATGCGCAATCAATTCGGCGGACATGCCGTTAAAAAATAAGGGAATTCATGGGAAACATTTTTCTGTACCTATTGCTTGGAGCGGTTGCCGGAGTTTTTAGCGGATTGATTGGAATCGGCGGTGGCGTGATCATTGTGCCAGCGCTGATTTTCCTTTTTGGAATGACGCAGCATCAGGCGCAAGGAACGACGCTGGCGCTGCTGGTGCCTCCGATCGGATTACTGGCTGCCTGGACGTATTACAAACAAGGATATGTCGACCTGAAAATTGCCGCGTTCATATGTCTCGGTTTTGTTCTTGGCGGCTGGTTAGGAGCTAAATTCGCGACCGGTATTTCCAATTCCGCTCTTGAAAAAATTTTCGGCGCTGTGATCATTCTCATCGGTATCAAAATGTTGATAGGTCGGTAGTTAAATTTTAAAAGGTGTTGTATGAATGCGGTGCAAATGGATGCGGCTTTACGAAAAGTACAGGCCGATGAAAAAAGCGGTACGTGTTCGATTATCATTTTCGGCGGATCGGGCGATCTGACGCGCCGCAAAATTCTGCCGGCGCTTTTTCAGTCGGCGAAAGAACATTTACTTCCGGAAAATTATACCATTGTCGGCGTCGGATTGCCTGCGATGAGTACGGAAGAATACCGGAAAGTCGTCGATGAATCGCTGCATAATTTTGCCAACGCGGCGGCGGCCGATCAATCGTCGTTGAAAACTTTTATTGAAAGCGTGTATTACGTCGGCGGAGGATTCGACGATGAAGAAGTATATAAAAATCTCGATCAATTATTGCTGAAGAACTGCCAGGACCGGAATTGCAAAGATAACCGTTTGTATTATCTTTCGACGCCGCCGAGCGTTTTTCCGACGATCACGCGCCGCCTCGCCGAAAACGGGATGTCCCGCGTAAGCGGTTCGCATCACTGGCGCCGGTTGATCATTGAAAAGCCTTTCGGACGCGATCTCGAATCGGCTCAAATTTTGAACCAGGAAATTGCCAAAGCTTTCGAAGAATGGCAGGTGTACCGCATCGATCATTATCTCGGTAAAGAAACCGTTCAAAATATTATGGCTTTCCGTTTCGCCAACGGTATTTTCGAACCGTTGTGGAATAGAAATTATATTGATCACGTTCAGATCACCGCGGCGGAAAGTCTCGGCGTTGAAAAACGCGGCGGCTATTATGAAGAATCCGGAGCGCTGCGCGACATGATCCAAAATCACGTGATGCAATTGGTCGCGCTGGTTGCGATGGAACCGCCGACCACGTTCGATGCCAACGCCGTGCGCGATGAAAAAATAAAAGTACTGCGCGCGATCCGGCCAGTTAAAGAAGATCAGGTCGATCAGTTTTGGGTGCGCGGTCAATACGACGCCGGCGTGGTGCAGAATGAAATGGTCGAAGGTTACCGCAAAGAACCCAATGTCGATCCCAAATCGGCAACGGAAACGTTTGTCTCAGGTAAAATCCTGATCGATAATTGGCGCTGGGCGGACGTGCCGTTTTATATTCGCACCGGCAAAAGAATGCCGCGGCGCGACAGTGAAATTGCGATTTTCTTCAAACGCACGCCGCACCTGATGTTCTCGCGAACCGAACAGGAAGACGTTGCTCCGAATGTTCTCATACTGCAGATCCAGCCGGATGAATCGATTACGATGAAATTTGAAGCTAAAGTTCCGGGTCCAACCATGCAGTTGAAATCGGTCGACATGCAATTTTCCTACAATGATGCATTTAACGTTGAAATTGCTGAAGCATACCAACGTTTAATTCTCGACTGTTTGCGCGGCGATGCGACGTTGTTTATGCGAAAAGATATGGTGGAAGTGGCGTGGTGGTTGGTGATGCCGATCATTAATTATTGGAAAAAAACCAAACCGAATGATTTTCCCAATTATCCGGCCGGAACGTGGGGACCGTTGGCTTCGGATTTATTGCTCGCCAAAGACGGACGGCGCTGGCGCACGCATCCGTAAAAACTTTTTGTAACCACGAAGATACCATGCAAGATACCAAGTTCGAACTTTAGTTATTTCTTGTCGTTCTCGACTGGGCTCGAACTGACATCGTAGTGACAAAAAAAATTAAAAAACCCCGATCACGCTGACCGGGGTTTTGATTTTTTTTAATTTTATACTTTTGTGCCTTGATGTCTTTGTGGTAAAAGAACTCCTATGGTTCAATCTGCGTGTGCAATCCAATTTCCTCAAGTACGCCGCTGACGCGCAAACATTCGCTTAATTCACCTTCATAACAAACGGCTTTGCCGGTCGTGTGAACTTCCCATGCCAGCGCTTCGGCTTTGGCGGAAGTACATCCGGTGGCTTTGATCAATTGCCCGATGACTTCGTCAAACGTATGAACGTCATCATTGAACAAAATGACGCGCATCGGTGAATCGAGCGTCGTGGAATCCGACGGTGATTTTTCCGTCTTCGTATGTTCATCCACAACGGGCGAAATCATTTCCAAAACGGATTTCATGCTTTTTTATAAATTAAAATCAGCGCGGAAATCTTCAATGTCCATTACTTTCTTTGTCGTTTCCAGCCAGTCGCGGTACGCGCGTTGTTGTTTGGTATTCAATAACTGTGTTTTCAGGTTTCGGCGCGCTTCCTGATAAGCGGTTTCTTTAAATTCATCACGGTAATTGATTTGCACCAGATACGCTCCGCGATTGCCTTTGATCGCATCGGCAAAAGTGCCAACCGGTAATTGAAACAGTACGCCGTTGACTTTCGTGTCGCGGCCGACGCCTTGAATCGAACTGGAGAGAGTAAAATTAGATAAATCGCGGATCGTCACCGACGTATCGATCAAACGAACTTCGTCGATTGATCGGGCTTTAGCGCGGTAATCCTGAGCTTTTTTGAAAGCAAGGTCTTTACGTTTTTCTTCAATAACCGCGTTTTTGACTTTTTCACGGACAGTTTCCAATGGCTGAATGCCTTTTTTCGAGCGGCTGATCGTTTTGAAAATCGTAAATCCGAGATTGGTTTTGAACGGGCGAGTGGTCACACCGACTTCATTGCTGAAAATAAAACGAACAACGCTGCGCAGACGGTCGGGGAAACCGGCGATCATACCGACGTCGTTATTGACGATATCGACCGTAGTGTCCGGCTTTAATTCAAATTTTCCTGCGAATTTTTCCAGCGCTGCATCGAAACCGGTTTCTTTAGCGACGTCGTAAAACGCATTGGCATTTTCGCGTGCTGTTTCCACCGTTGTCTGACTGGGTTCCATTCGAATCAGGACGTGACTTGCTTTGACGCTGTCCTGATTTTTATCTTTAGGATTATTTTTGAATTTCGTTTCTTCGATTTTGATGATATGGTAGCCGAATTGCGTTTCGACCGGTCCGATAATGTCTCCAGCTTTGGCTTTGAAACAGGCGTCTTCGAATTCCTGTACCATACGTCCGCGTGTAAACCATCCGAGAGAACCGCCGCTATTGGCCGCGCCCGGTTCGCTGGAATAAGTTTTGGCTAGTTCTGCAAAATCTTTGCCTTCCAGAGCTTGCTTGCGGACGTCTTCAATGCGCGTAAAAACTTCCGCCGAATCATCTTTCGTCGGCGCATCGTTGAAAGTCACATAGACCATTTTAGCTTTTTCTTGTTCTTTATAATCGTCAATGTGCGCGTCGTAATACGATTTGATTTCATCGTCGCCGACCGTGATGGATTCCATGGGAAAATCAGCGGGGCTGAAATAGATAATTTTGCCGCTGAGTTTAAGGTTACGACGCATGTATTCCTGGCGCAATTCGCTCTCGGAAACGCGAATGGATGATGAAATCAAACCCTGGAGTTTGACCAACGGTAATTGTACGCGAAGGATGTTTTCAATGGACGCCCATTCTTTGGCAAAAGCCGGATTGTTCAGCGCTTGCAGGTATTTGTTCTGATCAAATTGTCCATCCGTCTGGAACGAGGGACTTTGACGAAGAAAATCAGGCGGATTATTGCGTAAATGAAAAACGACTTCGGAATCGCCGACCGCGATCGCGTTCCCTTTGATAAAATCGCGTAGCAACATTTCTTCGGTAATTTGTCCCCAGATCTGGTCGCTGACTTGCTCCATTTCCGATTCGGATAAAGATTCGTTTTTCTGTTGTTGCATTTGCTGAATCTGATTGTAATATACCGTCTGGAAGTCCGCGTATCGAACGTCTTCGCCGTTGACTTTGCCGATAATACCGCGTTTGGTGCGGGCGATGTCGGAATAATTGGCGCCCCACTCGATCACAATCAACGCGATAAAACAAAAGACCAATACCCACAAAAGAATATGGGTCTTTTCTCTGATTTTCGTCATCATAGGATGATGTCTCCTCGATCTATTGGTAGTAGTTGTATTGCCGTAATCGTATGAACAGTATTTTAGGGCACGAAAATACTATAATTGCCAGAAAAAATCAAACTTTTAATTGAGAAATTTTACAGCGGCAAAAGCCATGAAACCTTATAAATACAAGCTTTTTAACGGTCGTTCGTTTACGGAACCAGCAACAGATTGTTCATGCCGTTGTAATGGTCGTTTTCTTTGCGGTGGTTTAACGGATCTTCGATCCACAAGCGATCGTCGATAAGGAATTTATAAGCGTATTGCCCGGCGGAAAGCCGCGGGATATCGGCGCGCCAGACCCCGTCACTGATTTTTTTAAGCAGAATGGTGTCTTTCTGCCAAGCGGTAAAATCGCCAAGCAGGCAGACTTTTTTAGCCGTGTGGTTGTGGTAGTAAAAAACAATACGGTCATCGAACACCTGAGGTGAATCGGTTTCGACCGCATGCGTCTCTCGTAATGCCTGCTGAACGCATCCTTTGGCATTGATAAGACCGAAACCTTGTTTCTCCGGAGCCAAACCAGGCAGTCGTCGCGCGGTCGTTTCGATGATCATTTTGATCAATCCGGGCGTCAGTAATGGGTTGGCTTCCAGCATTTGTGCAATGATGGCCGATACGATCGGCGCTGCAAAAGAAGTTCCATCGACGTGCTGATAATACGGGGCAAAAAATTTTTCAGTCACCAGTCTTTCCCGAATGGCTGCTTTGACTTGTTTTTCGGGCAACGTTAATATTTTCGGATCCAATTTAGTCCGGCGAATAGCGGCACGTAATTTTTTCTTTAATAATTTGGCTGGAGTATTATTTAATTCGTGCAAAATTTGTGATTCATCAAACGTTTCATTGTCCAATACTATCGGCGCCGGCAGCAATTTTCCCGGAGCGACGATTTCCGGTTTTACAAAGCCGTCAGTTGTGCGGCCATACGATGAACCGTAGTCGCCGAAAAGATTAGAGTTCTCGGAATTTTTATCGTCGATACCGCCTACGGTAATCACATCGGGACAACTGGCCGGAGGTATGACCGGGGCGCCAGGATTATTACCGGTAGCGGCAACCACCGTGATGCCCAACGATTTTAATTTGCCAATGGTCTTGCAAATAGAGCTACGCAAAGCTGTATCGTTGCGGTTACCGCCGAGAGAGATATTCACGATGCGAATGGTGTGTGCTTTATGATTTTTTAAAACCCATAATAAGGCGCGGTGAATATCGGCGGAGGTAACTTTTTTGCCGTCGAAAGCTTTGATCAAAACAACGTTGGCATCCGCCGCGATGCCGCGGTAATATTTTTTCGAAAAAAAACCGCTGCCACAGGCCGAACAAGCTACCATCGTTCCGTGCCAGCTCGAGGGCCTCACTTTTAAAAAATCTTTTTTGGAAAATTTCTCACGCGTGACGTCAACCATGGCCAGTATGCGCGGATGGGGTGTGATCAAATCCGGGTGAGGCCAGAAGCCGCTGTCAATAAAAGCAATTGTCACGCCTTTGCCGGTGTAATGCGCATCAGAGTGGATCCGGCGATAAATCGGCAGAATCGAATATTTTTTAGTTAGTTTAGCTGGCATTGTTCATCATTCGGATTGTCGGACGGTTCGTGAAAACTGGAAACAAAAAAACCATCCCGATTTCGGGATGGTTTTTCAAACGAGATTTTAAAAAATTCTAGTAACCTTCTTCGGCCTGGATTTGTCTTTGTTTTCTGATAGCTCTCAAGCGATCGGCTTTTTTTCTTTCGCTTGGTTTGGTATAATGTGCGGTCTCACGCAATGTCCGCATCAAACCGGATTGTAAACATTTTCTTTTGAAACGTTTGAGCGCTTTGTCGAATGATTCATTCTCTCCAACTTGCACCGTGATCATAACTCTCTCCTTTGCCTTCGGAAATGTGTTTTTAATTTTTATTTATCAAAAAAATTGAATTGAAAATATTGAATTTACTTCCTCTCTCCAACGCAAGGAAATTTAATGATTTATTAGGCAAATGCAAGGAAAAGTTTGAATTCATGAGGAATTTTAAAAATGGGGACGGAATTGCGGAAAAAAATAAACCCTCGAGAAAAATCTCGAGGGTTTATTTAATAACTAATTCTGCTTATTTCAAGCGAATCAAAATACCCAAATTCACACCAATAGTAGTTTCTTTAAGCGCTTTGGGTGAAGTTTTGTCAAATGCTAATTCACCAAATAATGCGCCACCTTCCATCGGCCAATATTTAACACCAACAGCACCGCCGAACGTCAACGGAGCATCTTTACCGCCGGCTTTACCCAACGGGCCATCGCCTAAACCTATATTGACATGAGCGCCAACATATGGCCACATTTTTTCTTTAGCAGCAAAATGATATTTACCGTTTACATCAATTGCTAAAGAAAATTTATCGCCAAAGAATGCTTTTCCACCGTCTCCACCAAATTTCAAAACTTGGAGGCCACCACCAACTTCTATGGCTGGCGTCATAAAATAGCCAAAACCAAATGCTGGACCGATTGTAGAAACTTCTGATTCAGATTGATTTTGGAAAAGCGGACCGCTCATGGTGAATTCGACCATACCTTTGTCAGGCATCTGAGCAAAAGCCGTTGCTGCAACTAGCAGCATCGCTAAAGATAACATCGTTATCTTCTTCATGTTTCTTTCTCCTTAGTTTAGTTAGCATCAGCTCTTCCACAACTCATGGAAGAGGTTTCATTCAGAATCCTATAATGAAAGAAATTTCGATGGAACGTCGTTAATAAGGTTGGGCTAAATAAGGTAAACGAGTTTACCACTAGAACGAATTTTTTTACCGCAGGTTTCGTATAAAAATATAGTTCGTTCAACATTGAAGGTTCAATGTTATAATAATATGTTATATATAACGTTAAAAATTGATAAACGCAACTGGATTTTTTTCAATATGTTTCGCAAATGTTATCAAAAGTAATGCCATGTTACTTTTCACGTTCATCATAATCTTTTAAATGTTTATTTTTACTGCAAAAATCATCATATTTTATCTATTAGTATCATCATTGACTTAACTTAAGTTGTTTTTGTGTGTCAAATTGTCGCAGAGCACGGACAGCGTTACAGGTTTGACAAAACAAAATGACAGGAGCTTTATTTGCTAAGACTATTTTTAGTCGTTTTATTATTATTGGGGCTAAATGAACTTCATGCCGCCGACACAACGATCGTGACCATCGTTTATACGAATAATAATAATGGAAATCTTCATCCGTGTGATTGCGGTGAAGAACCGTTGGGTGGTCTTTCCCGCAGGAGAACCATGTTGAATCAGTTGCGAACTGAAAATAGTAACCTATTGGCAGTCGATGCAGGTGATTTTCTTGATGCCTTCGGATTTGCACCTGAACAAGACAAAAAAGTTATCCGTTTGTATGAATTGCTGGGGTACGATGCGGTGAATATCGGCGATCAGGAATTTGCTAACGAAACTCAGTTCATTACGAATGAACTGCTCACATCGAAATTACCTTTGGTTAGCTCGACCTTAATGCGCGACGGTAAAGTCATGTCCATTCCATCCTATCGTATCAAAACGATAACAGGACTGCGATTGGCTATGATTGGTTATACGCCGCCATCATCGTTTCATTATTTTCCAAAAGAAAAAAAACTGGAGTATCAGGCCGATCCCGAACGATTTAAATCCGTTTTAGAACAGGCGGCGTCGCAATCGGACGTGATCATCGTGTTATCGCAGGCAGGCTATGATGAAGACATCGAACTGGCCAAAGCATATCCGCAAATCGATGTTATTGTCGGCTCTCACTCGCAAACGGAAATCAGAGAAAATATCCGCATCGGAAAAACGATTATTGTTCAGGCCGGTGCGTACGGAAGTTATCTTGGGAAATTGGATTTACATATTAAAGATAAACGTATCGGTTCGTTTGCGAACTCGCTAATTCCTCTCAATTCAAAAATCAAAGACGATGCCGAATTTCATAATATAATTGATCAGTTTTTGCGAAAGTCCAAGTCCTCGAAAAGCCGCTAAATGCCCTGGATTGGGTGGGGTTACAAATTGACTTTCAAACCCATTTTATGTATTATACAGGCCAATTTAAACAATTTCCAAACAGACCGTGTCTAACATTAAACCTAAAATAATTTCTTTACCGGTACTCGGACAAAACCGCTCCCCGCTATCGAATGGAACAAAAAAAGTCAACGTGATTTCTTTGGGCTGCCCGAAAAATCAAGTTGATTCCGAAGTGATTCTGGGAAATCTCAAACATTCCACGATCGTGGAAAATGCCGATCATGCCGATACCGTCGTGATCAATACCTGCGGATTTATCGAAAGCGCCAAAAAAGAATCGATCGATACGATCCTGAAAGCCATTGCATGGAAAGAGGCCGCCGCCAAAAAAGGTATACGCAAAGAAGTTATTGTGACGGGCTGTCTCTCAGAGCGTTACAGAAAAGAGTTAGCAGGCGAGATGCCGGAAGTCGATGCGTTTTTCGGCGTGCACGAATTTGATAAAGTAACCGAAAAAATTGAAGGACATTACCAACAGGTTTTGTTTACCGAACGCGTTCTGCTCAATCAGAAGCATTACGGTTATTTAAAAATTTCGGAAGGATGTAATCAACGCTGTGGATTTTGTTACATTCCGATGATTCGTGGCAATCTTGTCAGTAAAAGCATCGATGACAATGTTCGCGAAGCGCAAATACTGGCATCCAAAGGCGTGAAAGAATTGATTTGCGTTTCACAGGACACATCGTCGTATGGGTATGATTTCGACCGAAGCGCGCCGAATTTGAGAAAAAACGTTCATTTGATTCAGTTGCTTGAAAAACTGTCGCATGTGGACGGTATCGAATGGATTCGCGTCATGTATTTATATCCGTCGATGTTTTCGGATGAATTAATCGAACACTTTGCTCACAATAAAAAAATATGCCGTTATGTCGATCTGCCGGTGCAGCATATTTCCGATAATATGTTGAAAGCGATGCGTCGTAATACGACAAAACAACAAACGACGGAATTACTTCATAAATTACGCGAAAGAATTCCGGAAGTGGCGTTGCGTACGTCGATTGTCGTCGGGTATCCCGGCGAAACGGAAAAAGATTTTCAGGAGTTGTGCGATTTTGTATCGGAATTTAAATTTGACCGGCTTGGCGTCTTTACGTATTCTCATGAAGAAGGAACCTATTCGTACGATCTGAAACCTCAAATTTCCGAAACACTTAAAAAAGAACGTTATAACCGTCTGATGGCGATGCAACAAGAAATTTCTCTTGAAAACAATCTGGGTAAAATCGGTAAAACATATAAAGCAATCATTGACGTCAAAGAGCAGGACTATTATGTTGGACGGACGCAGCATGATGCGCCGGAGATCGATAATGAAGTGATCATTAAAACCGAGCGACAACTGGAGCCCGGCCATTTTGTTGATATTAAAGTAACGGATGCCAGCGAGTATGATGTGTATTCGGAATTGGTTTCAACTCATTCATAGGAGCATTTTGTGAAGACATTCAGAGTATTAGCTGCAATTGTAGTGGTCCATTCGACGATGGCGTTTGCACAAATCGGCAAATCGGCAGGCGGCGGGCCTTTTTTCTTTATGGATGCCGCTAATTTTGCAGCTAAAGACACCACCAAAGGACGGATCGAATCGTTTGTGAAAGTGGCCTACAGCGAACTTCTATTTGCGAAATATCAATCAACATTATATCGTGCGCAATATGAAATTACGTATACAGTCAAAGACAAACAGAATAATTTGGTTAAACGGGAAGTTCAAGATCGTGAAATTATAACGGACAAATTTGAAGAAACAACTTCCGATTTACGATTTCATTTCAGCCGTATTACGTTGCTGCTCGATCCGGGCGATTATTTGCTCGAAGTCATGATCACGGATAAGGAAACACAAAAATTCGGTCAACGTAAATTGGATATTCCCGTCAAAACGTTTCGGGATAAGAAAATCGGCATCAGCGATTTGATTTTTGCCGATCGCATTCAGAAAGATTCGTTGGACGATATTGTCAATATCGTTCCTAACGTTTTCAAAAGCTTTGACAATGAATTCAAACGATACCTGGTATATTTTGAATTGTATAACAGCCGGTTTGCCTGGAAATATAAAGATAGTTCCGGCAATCTCCCGTCCGATCGGGACCGGATGACATTGAAATATAAGATTCTGGATAAAAATCAAAAAATTGTTTTACAAGATTCAACAGCAAAAGAAGTATATCAGTTTCAGACCTTCAGTTCGATTGAAATTGACAAGAAAAATTTATCTTATGGAAAATATGTTTTGGATGTGACAGTTTCTTTTGGTGATCAAAAAGTCTCAAGTAAAGCCGTTTTCGACGTTCGCTTGTCGTCCTTTACCAATCCGACGTTGTCAGGAACAGGATTCGATCTGGATAATGCGATCAAACAGATGCGACACGTCGCACGCGGCGCCAACTTGTCTAAAATCATTAAAAGCTCGCAGGAAGAAAAAGAAAAGTATTTTAATGATTTCTGGAAGGCCAAGGATCCGACACCTGAAACCGAGCGCAATGAAATTATGGAAGAATATTACCGGCGAATCGATTATGCCAATCGTTATTTTACTTCGGGATTCCGTGAAGGATGGGAAACGGATCGCGGAATGGTGTTTGTGATTTTGGAAGCGCCGGATGATATCGAACGGCATCCCTATGAATCCAATTCGAAGCCTTATGAAATTTGGTATTATTACCAAGCTAACCTGAAATTGGTGTTTGTCGATTTCCAAGGAATCGGAGATTACGAACTTTACAATCGGCAGGACTTTGAAAATTATGTTTACCTTCATTAAATTTTTATTGCAATCCTTAATACAGAAATATGAGCGTGCGTGACAGATAATCAAACATCTTTTCGTTGCGGGTATGTCGCGATCATCGGAAAGCCAAACGTTGGCAAGTCGACGTTGCTGAACAGCATCCTACATTTTAAATTGTCGATCGTATCGCCGAAGCCGCAAACGACGCGCCAGCGCGTACTCGGAATTCATAATCAAAACAACGTTCAAATTATTTTTCTCGATACGCCGGGGTTGATTACTCCAAAGTATGAATTGCAGTCGGCTATGATGCGTATTGCCGACGATGCTATCGGATCCGCCGATGCATTACTGGTGATGATCGATGTTACTGAAAATGACGGCGAGGAATTCATCCAAAAACTTTTTTCTGAAACGTTGAAAGATAATAAACTGCCGGTTATACTGGTGCTTAACAAGATCGATCGCATTGCCAAAGATCAATTGCTTCCATTGATTGCCAAGTTTCACTCTACCGGTTTATTTACCGAGATTATTCCGGTTTCAGCTTTGCATTCGGATGGAACCGATCGAGTCGTGCATGCCTTGGTACCGCAATTACCTGAAGGCCCGGCGTTCTATCCTGAAGATGTTTTGACTGAACAGCCGGAAAAATTTTTTGTTGCTGAGATTATCCGTGAAAAGATATTTTATCACTATTCGCAGGAAATTCCTTACTCAACTGATGTAATAATAGAAGAATTTAAAGAACGCGACCGGAAAAAAGATTTTATTCGCGCAACCATTTACGTTGAGCGTTCTTCGCAGAAAGCCATTTTAATAGGTTCCAAAGGAGCGGCGCTTAAAAAAATTGGTGAAGAAGCGCGCACAGCGATTGAGGAATTTCTGGGCCGTAAGGTTTTCCTTGAATTGTGGGTTAAAGTAAAAGAAAAATGGCGCGAAGACCGGCGGACACTCAAAGACCTTGGTTATATGTAATGCGGTTATTTTTTCTCCCTGTTTTCATGCTGCAAGTTGGCTGTTCCTTGTCGGCCGATGCCGAATCCACGGCCAGGAAGTTTGTCGAATTCTATTACTCAGCCGATCACTATGATGATCTCAAGGTAATGACTACCGGCCATGCGATCGATAAAATCGATCAAGAGCGAGACTTCCGAAACCATTCACGAGATTTTAATTCACACATCTTCTTTCAATTATATGATCACGCCATGATCGGCGAGGCGGAATATTTTTATTTCAAAATTCGTTTTTTGGAAACCGAATATGAACGTCAGTTATGCGTAACGGTTGAGCCCGTAGCTTCAAAATTTATGATTACAGATTTTTATTACATGAAAGAGTAAGATGATTTCCGTCGACGAAGCCCGATCCATCATTCTTCAATCGGCTGCAGTTTTAAGCCTGGTTAAACATGCTTCGGCAGAAGCAGCCGGATTCGTACTGGCTGAAGACATCGTATCCACTGAAGCGATTCCACCATTTGATAATTCGGCTATGGATGGTTATGCCGTACGTTCGGAAGATGTGCAAAATGCATCGCATGATCAGCCCGTCATTTTGAAAGTGATCGATGAGGTCCAGGCTGGGACAACATCTCACCATACGGTCGGTTCTAATGAGGCCGTCCAAATCATGACGGGTGCGCCGTTACCGCCAGGCGCCGATGCCGTTGTCATGGTTGAACATACTGAAAAACTTGATAGTGGTTCTGTCAAAGTTTTTTTGTCGGTAGCCAAACATGAACATTGCCGTTTTGCCGGTGACGATATTCAGAAAGGCCAATTAGTTTTTGAAAAAGGACGACGGCTTAAATCGTACGATACCGGAGTATTGGCGTCGATTGGACGGAAGGAAGTAATGGTTTGGCGTAAGCCGCGTGTGGCGATTGTATCAACCGGTAATGAATTGATTGGCGTCGATGAACCTTTAACTTCTGGAAAAATCCGCTCCAGCAATAACGTTGCTTTGCAATCGTTGTTGTTGCACCATGGCGTTATTCCGTTCGATCTTGGAATTGCTCGTGACACGCCGGAAGATACGGAGAGGCAATTGACCCGAGCTATAGAATACGATGTTATTCTCACGTCCGGCGGCGTGTCCATGGGCGAATATGATTTTGTTCGCGAAACGTTTCAACGTCTTGGTATCGAAATCAAATTTTGGAAAGTCAGACAAAAGCCGGGTAAACCGCTTGTTTTTGGAACCAAAGGCAGTCAATTATTTTTTGGTTTACCGGGTAATCCAGTAAGTTCAATAGTTTGTTTTGAATTGTATGTCGTTCCGGCATTGTATAAGATGATGGGGCTGAATTATTCGCCGCTGATCATTCACGCTCGATGCAAGCACGGCATTAACAAAAAACCGGGATTACGCCATTTTTTAAGAGCAAAAATTTCAAAGAGCGAAAAAGGCTTTGAAGTCGAATTGACAGGCAATCAAAGTTCCGGCGTTTTATCATCACTATCCTATGCTGACGGTTTGATTGATTTGGCAGAAAGCCGGGATAATGTCAACGAGGGTGAAACAGTAGAAGTTGTGGTACTGGATAAAGAAAAGTTATTGAAGTTGATGTCGTTGTCAACGGATTGACAAACAGTCCCAATAGATCTCCAATGGAAAAACAATTTAGCATTACTACGCTCGAATTTGAAAAAATCAAAGAGCATCTATCACGATTTGTTCTGACAGCAATGTCGGAGGAAAAAGTAAACAGTCTTTTTCCCAATCCGAAACTTGATTTGATAGAATCTTTGCTTGATACACTTGTCGAGATGCATGATATTTTAAAATACGATGATACTTTCCCGATTGATGAACTCAAAGATGCTCGTCCGTTACTTAAAAAAATTTCTGTTGAAGGCCGATTCTTAAATCCTGCAGAACTGCTGCAGCTCTTACTGACCATTACGTCATCCCGGCGCATAAAAAGTTATATCAAAAACCGGATTGAAAAATATCCGCTTTTATTCAAAATAACGGACGTACTCCACAGTTATCCCGCCGTTGAAGAGCGCATTCAGCGAACAATTGATGAGCAGGGCGCTATCCGCGACACGGCGAGTCCGAAGTTACGGCAAATCCGCCGCGATCTGGATCAAAAAACTTTGCAACTCCGAAAGAAATTAGAAAGCCTTGCGCGCACGTATACCAAAGAAGGTTATGCTCAGGATGAGATCGTCACTGTGCGGGACGGAAGAATGGTGATTCCAGTCAAAGATGAATACAAAAATACTGTGCGAGGTTTTATTCACGATGCTTCAGCCAGCGGTCAGACGGTGTTTATCGAACCTGCGGAAGCGTTAGAATTGAACAACGAATTACGCAAGCTTGGATTGGAAGAGACGCATGAAATCGAGAGGATTCTGACGGAGATCACCAATGAAATCCGAATGTCGCTTTCAGAATTGCAAGCGGACAGTTCGGTATTAGCGGAGATAGAATTTCTGTACGTCAAAGCACGGTTCACCAACCAAATTAACGGTGTCAAACCGCATTTAAATGTCGATGGGAAAATTGTTTTTAAAAATGCTTTGCACCCGCTTTTGTTACTCAAAGAACAATATAAATTGCCTGGCGAACGCCATCCCATCATTCCATTGAATCTTAGTATCGGAGATGATTACCGAACATTGATCATATCGGGACCGAACGCAGGAGGAAAGACGGTCGCGCTCAAAACCGTCGGACTTCTGGTTTTAATGGTACAGGCAGGTCTTTTGATTCCGGTGGAACCGGGAACGCACGTGAGCGTTTTCGATCAAGTGTTTGCCGATATCGGTGATGAACAATCCATTGAAAATGATCTTTCGACTTTCTCGTCGCACGTTCGCAATCTTTCCAATATGGTCGATCGCGTCAACGAACGGACATTGATTTTGATTGACGAAATGGGCAGTGGAACGGATCCCAAGGAAGGCGCGTCGCTGGCCATCGCTATACTTGGACGTTTTAACAGTTGCAAAGCTATTTCAATCATCACGACTCATCATGGCGCCCTTAAAGCGTTTGCGCACAATACGGAAGGCATTCATAACGGATCGATGGAATTTGACCAGGCGACACTGCAGCCGACGTATGTTTTTCGCGCCGGTATTCCGGGAAGCAGTTATGCGTTTGAAATTTCCACACGTATGGGACTTGATAGCAAAGTCATTGAACAAGCCAAAGTAATTTCCGGCAGTGAATCACAGCGTCTTGAAAACCTTATTCAAGATCTGCAACACCAAACCCGTATCTACGATCAAAAACTGTCGGATATTGAGCGTGAAAAAACCCGATTAGAAGGGCTGACAAAATTTTATGACCAACGCGCCGGTGAACTGAAAAAACGTGAAAAAGAACTTAAACAAAAGGCGCTTTTGGAGAAACGCGAACTTATTGATAATCTGAATAAAAAGATTGAAGCTGCAATTCAGTCAATCAAAGCTTCGCAAGCCGGTAAAGAAGAAATCCAAACCGCAAAAAAACTCATTGGAGATGAAAATCAAAAAACATCGGATGAATTGGAAAGATTGAAGGATCTTCCTGACGAATCTGAAGTACCGGCCGAAGGAAAAATGAATGAGCGGGTGTTTCTTAAATCGATGGGTTTGGACGGAACAATCATCGCGGAAGCTGATGAATCGGGACATGTATTGGTTGCTATCGGTAATTTAAAAATTAAAGCGACAGTGAATCAGCTTGTTAAGTCCAAAGAGCAAAAACAGAAAAAAGAGTTATTGAGAGAGCATGTTCGCTGGGATACCGAAGATATTGGCAATGAAATTGATCTGAGAGGAATGACAACAGAAGAAGCTATTTATCAGGCGGATAAATATATTTCCGACGCACATGTAATGGGATTTCGTCAGATTGCGTTGATTCATGGCAAGGGTGGCGGCGTTTTGCGAAAAAAAATAGCCGAATATCTGAAGAAAAACCACCGGGTGCGTAGTTACCGTTTAGGACAATGGGGGGAAGGGGATACAGGGGTCACAATCGTAGAGCTAACGGAAGATTAATCATCCCACAGGCCTTTGTAATAATTTTCATAAAACGATGAGATCGATTCTATAACGGCTTCTATTTTTTTGGAAGCAGAAGCCGCCGATTGCCGCGTCTGATTATGAATGGTTTCAATAAAAAATTTTATTTCAGGTTCCGTGTTGACCTGATCATGAAAATCAACGGCTAGATCAAATAACATTGACAAAAAATATTCATTATCGATTTCATCAAACAACAAACGCTCAATGAGTTTCCTCAATGAGCGTCTGAGAAGAAGTTTACGGTTCTTTGGCGAGACGATTTGTTCTCCGGCAATATTTTCGCGAATACCAAAAATATAATTCCGGGTTAATTCTGCATCGGGCTTTCCCGCTATATCCATCAAATATTTTTCAATATAATTTTTCCGTCCTTTTTTATTGGCAGAAACCATTAGCATTGGAACCGCCGATTTCTTGAGTTCTTGAGCTGAAATGTATCCGCGTAAGAATTGATCGAGTATACGGATCATTTCTTTTTTGAAGCTTTTACTTTTGCTTTCCGTAAGACTTGGCATAAATGCTAAGGCTTCATTCGCCATACGGGATAATACGCCCGTCTATCACTGATCAGACGGGTTTCGCCGCTACCATCAGTATTGATAATATAAATGTAACTTTTTGATAAAGAAGTTCGTTTGGCATAAATAAGTTTCGTGCCGTCCGGCGACCACGCGGGATCGTAATTATTACCGAACGATGTAATGGTATCTAAATTTCCCCCATTAGCATCCATCGTAAAAACTTGTAAACTATCAATACCATTTTTCCACAATGTTGAATAGAACGAAATATGATTGCCGTCCGGCGAAAAGCGGGGACGCCTGTTCAAAGATGAATTATTAAATGTAAGCTGAGTTTTATTGGAACCATCGGCATCCATTTTCCATATTTCTTCGCTGCCATCTTTTCTTGAACTATAAACTATTTTTGAGCCATCAGGGGAATAAGAGGGAAAACAATAAATATCTATTTTATCGTCTTCTATTGTTAATGGAGCAATAGAGCCTGTATCCCCAGTGAGTGAATCCGTGATGTTAATGCTGAAGATATTAAATTTATTGTTAATTCGATCTGAAATGAAAACGATTTTTTGAATTGAGGAATTCCAATCCGGTCTCAAGTTTAAAGTACCATAGGCAATTCCATTGCTATCTATTATGTAGGGATCAGTCGTTACCCGGCGTAAATTTAATGAATCGTAACGCGATGAATCCATATCCAAATTACGGATATAAATATTAGTATGGAAGGGTGTATACGAACTTGTAACAACAACTAGATCGGTGTATGCAAATTTCCGTCCGTCTGTGGACCAAGAGGGATCAAGAATTCCCCATTGACCATAAGCTCTACTGATATTGTAGATAGCATCTAACGCGGTGTCCTGAACGGCATAAATCTGTTGCTTTCCTTCTGATTCGGAAACAAACAGAATGTCCAATTGACTATTTGTCAGATCAATATATTTGATAGTGACTGTATCGCCATCGCAAGCTGAATAAAACATTGCGGCGACAACCAATAATATGACTATCCTGGCTTCAAACCATTTCATCAAGTAACTCCTGTCAATTTGTTAAGGTTTCAATCTATGAATCATCCGCGGGAATGCGATCGCTTCGCGTAAATGCTGAATGCCGCAGATCCAAGTAATAGTTCGTTCAACGCCGAGCCCAAAGCCGGCATGCGGTACTGAACCGTACCGACGAAGGTCTAAATACCAATCAAAAGCTTCAGGTGGGAGATGATGTTCTTTAATACGCTTAAGCAGGGTATCGTAATCATCTTCACGCTGGCTGCCGCCGACAATTTCTCCATAACCTTCCGGAGCCAGAATGTCCATAGCCAAAGCTTTATCGGGCTGGTTCGGATCACGTTTCATATAGAATGCTTTGACGGCTGCGGGATAATGGTGAACAATAACAGGACGGTCAAATTTTGCCGAAATCGCAGCCTCATCCGGTGCGCCAAAATCATTACCTGATTCAAACGTCAGGCCGGAATCATGAATGATCTTGACTGCTTCCTCATAATGCACGCGGGGAAATGGCGCTTTGACATTTACAAGCTTAGACGTATCGCGTTCCAGAATGTTTAACTCTTGCGCACGTTCTCGTAAAACCGTTTGTACGATATATTCAAGAAAGTCTTCAGCCAGTTCCATATTATCATACAAATCATTAAACGCCACTTCCGGTTCAACCATCCAGAATTCCGTCAAATGGCGGCGGGTTTTGGATTTTTCAGCACGAAATGTCGGGCCGAAACAGTAAACTTTCCCTAATGCCATTGCGCCGGCTTCAGCATACAATTGACCGCTTTGAGCCAGATAGGCTTTGCTCTCAAAATACTCGGTCTCAAATAAAGTTGTCGTGCCTTCGCATGCGGCCGGTGTAAAAATCGGCGTATCAATCAACGTAAATCCACGGCCGTCAAAAAAATCACGGATCGCTTTGATGACCGTATGGCGAATGCGCATAATCGCATGTTGATTTTTAGACCGCAGCCACAAATGGCGATTATCCATCAGAAATTCGGGTCCGTGTTCCTTAGGCGTGATGGGATAATCCACAGCCTGATGAATCAATTCGACACGACTGACCTGAATTTCATAACCGCCGGGTGCGCGCTCATCTTTATGGATATTACCTGTAATTGATACAGACGATTCCTGAGCAATTTTATCAGCCGAGCTGAACATATCGTCACCGACGGTAGGTTTGTAAACGGTGCATTGAATAGTGCCCGTACCGTCGCGTAATAACAGGAATACTAATTTGCCACTGGAACGTTTATTGTACAGCCATCCTTTGAGTGTAACTTCCGTCCCATCCGCTATTTCATGATGAAAAATATTTTCAATATAAATCCGGTTACGCATTCCATCCTCTTTTAATATAAAGTTGAATTAAAAATCTTTTCGAATATCTTGCTGCCAATTAGGATTATTATATTCACCGCGCGCATTGGAATGGATCAAATAATTCTGCCCTGTTCCATCACGATCGGCAAAAATAAATATTGTCTGAGTAGGTTGATCTTTGAGTTGTAAATAATACCATACCTGATAAGGCACGCTGTTGGATTCGAATTCGTGTTTTTCGATCTGCGCCGGTACGCCGTACGTAACGTACACCCTTCCCATGTCTGACTTCCAGCCGGGGCGGTTGGGGGAACCAAATCGCTGATTGGCTTCTTCATAACGTTTATAATAATCCATGAGCGTTTCGTTAGTGCGCGTTCCCGGTGACGGATCGCGTTCTTTCCAGAAACGGTCGAGGAAGTTTTTCTTGCCTTCCAGATCCAATTGTTTAAAGGCCTTTACTTCATCTTTGTTGGCGATATACGAAATGATATGTTCTGCTTTTTGGGCTCCTTGCTCATCCAGGTCGCTAAAAAATGAAACTTCACCTGAAAGTTCTGCAAGGGATTCACCTTCGCGGAATACTACGAAGAATTCTTTACTCTGCGTGATCTTCTTCGTTGCGTTATCGGTTGCCCGCACCATCAGATAATACCGGCCTGTTGCAAGCGAAATAATATTCAGCGAATGTAAAATGACCGCCGAACGATCGACCTTATTGTAAGTCTTTGCAGGAAATTCTTTGACGACGCTGCCGGCCTCATCCGTGATAATATATTCGACCGTATACGAATTATTCGGTTCATTCGGTTTATTTTCCAGATTATACAATTCAGCATAAATAAAAAGTCTTGGGAGATTGGTTCCGAAAAATTTTGAAGGATTGGGAAAAATCGTCATGCCGTTTTTGACGAACATTTCCTCGGGATTGCCGCCCTTAATAATCTGGCTGGCCAATTCAATATGACTCAACGTCAGCTCTTTATCATCATAATCCGGAACGCCAATGATATCTGAATAAGTGCCGATTGACGACGTGTCGTTGATGTCGCGGATTTGTATCTGCATGGTATAATTGCCGGGTTTGAGCGTCATATAATATTCAAAAATCAACGGTACTTCTTTCGCCGTATCTTGTACTGTGATTTTATCGTCAATAACGGTATTCCAATTGCGGTCGACGCGGTTGCTGTTATTTTTAATATCCGTAAATAAAACAGTGACGACATAACCGGCTTTTAAAGTACTGTCGTTATCTTTTGGAACAAAGGTCAGGGTATTTCTGTTCATAAAAAAATGAAGCTGGACATACGTCTGATCGCTCTGATTCAATAATTTGAAACAGGAATAATCCACGTAATAGGCTAGCCGGCCTTCACTTTGATTTTTATTGCCGGCGACGACCGTAGCCGTTAATAGTGTGAAAAATAGAATGAATCCTTTGAACATAGAACCTCCCGGTTCAATTAGAGGAATGGTAGTTTTCATAAACAATTGTATATAACCATTGAAGTAATTCTTTTTTTCCGGATTCCGTTTTAGCTGAAAAAGGATAAACGGTCGTGCTGAAAACTTTCTCAAACTTTTGTATCGTTGCCGTCAAATTCTGACGCTTTATCTGATCGATTTTATTGGCAATTACAATAAATGACAGGCGATGGTGATGAAGCCATTCAGCCAATTGTAAATCAGCCGTTTGGGCTTCATGGCGTGCGTCGACGATTTGAATGACCGCCGGGATTTTCTCGCTGTGGGTTAACCAAGCTTCAATGACTCGCCTCCACGATTCACGCAGATTCTGTTTTACTTTCGCATAGCCGAATCCGGGTACGTCGACAAGATAAAAGCGCTCATTGATTTTGTAATAATTCAGACTCTGCGTTTTCCCGGGCGTTTTACTTACTAGCGCAATCTTTCTGGAAGTCAGGCAATTGATCACCGACGATTTTCCAACATTGGATCGCCCGAAAACCGGCAATTCCGGAAAATCGTCAACCGGAATCTGTTCTATTTTGTAGAAACTTCCAATGAACTCAACCGCATCAATCCTCACGTTCGAACCGTTTCATTAGTTTTAAATGTGTACGGCTTCGCCGTAAGCGTCTAGAGCCGCTTCCATCATGGCTTCGGACAATGTCGGGTGCGCATGAATCGTATGGCCGATTTCTTTGTAAGTTGCTTCCATGGATTTGGCCACGCCGAATTCCGCGATCATTTCGGTTGCTTCCGAGCCGAGAATGTGCGCCCCGAGTAATTCGCCGTATTTAGCATCGAAAATCACTTTGACAAATCCGTCGCGTTCCTGGATCGCGCGTGCTTTACCGCTGGCCGTAAATGGAAAACGACCGACTTTAACTTGGTGGCCCATTTCTTTGGCTTTTTTCTCTGTGAGCCCGATACTGGCAACCTGCGGCTGGCAATACGTACAGCCCGGAATGCTGTTGTAATCCATGGGATGAACATCTTTGCCGGCAATTTTTTCGACGCACAAAATTCCTTCGTGCGAAGCCACGTGTGCCAGCCATGGCGGACCGATAATATCTCCAATGGCATAGATGCCATCCACATTGGTCTTATAAAATTTGTCTACTTTGATCCAGCCTTTTTCGGCGGTCACACCGACTTTTTCGAGGCCAATATTTTCGATGTTACCCTGAACGCCAATGGCGACCAGACATTGATCGGCTTCGATGGTTTTCTGTCCATCCTTACCGGAAACGGTTACCTTGACGTTATTGGCTGCGACGTCAACTTTTTCAACCTTGGTTTCGGTGAAAATCTGCATACCTTTTTTGACAAAAATCTTTGATAATGCTTGTGAAACTTCCTCATCTTCGACAGGCAAAATATTGGGCAACATTTCAATAATGGTGACTTTGGAGCCGAAAGCATTAAAGAAGTAGGCGAATTCAATACCGATCGCGCCTGCTCCGATAATAACGATGGATTTCGGGACTTCCTGAGCAACCATGGCTTCGGTGCTGGTTAAAATACGTTTTCCATCGGCTTTTAAATTGGGCAACATGCGCGCCCGAGCACCGGTCGCGATAATAATGTGCTTCGCTTTAGCATGGGTGGTCTCTTTTCCGGAAGCATCGCTTATACTGAGCGTATTTTTATCCAAAAATTTTCCCGCACCTTTGATCACTTCGATTTTATTTTTTTTCATCAGATAATCGCCGCCTTTGGAATTCGCATCGGCAACGTCGCGGCTACGTTTGATGATTTGCTTGAAATCGAATTTCAGATTATCAAACGAATATCCCCAATCTTTAGCGTGATGAAGTGTTTCATAGATTTCGGCGTTTTTGAGAAGCGCTTTGGTAGGAATACATCCCCAGTTGACGCAGATACCTCCGATTTTGTCACGTTCGATGACAGCCGTCTTAAAACCCAATTGCGCTGCCCGAATCGCTGCAACATATCCTCCGGGTCCGCCGCCCAACACAATAACATCAAACTGTTTCGTTTCCATCGATGAATACCTCTTGATTAGGTGATATTTTTATAATAATTTCTCGTGTTCCAATTGAACATAACCGCCATGTCGCTGATGATTGGACAGGTGGTGAAACTATTAAAATAAGCCGTAATAATCAATTGCTTTTTCCTATTGATTGGTAAGGCTTTATCGAGAGGTTGTATGCCCATTTATGAATTTCGTTGCCAGCAATGTGAGGCAGTTTTTCAGGAATTATTTTCGACTTCCCACATTTCGATTACCGATGTTGAATGTCCGCATTGTCATGCCAAAAAGGCTGAAAAATTATTATCTGTTTTTGCGGCTGAAACTAAATCTGGAAACGCATTACCGGTAATGTCAGGCGGCGGATGCGGTCCTTCTTGCGGTTGTCATCACTGATGTTCAATCCGTATAACCCAGTTCTCCGCAATTAGGGATTTTTTATAAAGGATACAATCACCCAATTGTGTATTTGTGGTTTTTTTGAAAAATTTATAATAAATATGCTTGATTTTGCCTGGCACCTTATGTACGTTAGCCTAACATGAAAATCCGATTCAAACATTTTAGCGGCCTGTTTTTAGGTTTTTTTCTTTGGGTTGGCGTGAACCAGGTCTACGCTGCTTCCGAAGCATCGCTGAAACCGACCTCTCCTCTCGCGGACATTAACTATATCAGCTTTGATCATACCTACGATCACTTTTTCATCAGTTCCCAAAAAGAAGATCTGACTACCCAATGGTCGAACCAGAAATTTAAGTTCAATGCTCCTCCGAATTGGCATTGCGGCCAACTATCGTATAAAACTTTCAGGTTCATTTATAAATCCCTCATTATACACACTTTTATTCTTGGCGATACCCCATCCTTACGTGCGCCTCCCTCTTTTCTTCTTTCTTAATCATTTTCTTACATCATTCTAGCTGACATTTTGCACTTATTGTGCAGAGTGATTGTTGCTTTCCATTAATTTTTAATCTGTGGAGGCAATATGTTTTGTCATCGATGTGGAAACATGATCTCGATGGATACCGATGCGTGTAGTTCGTGCGGTATTGCCATCAGTCATCGTTCCAATGTGGATATGTTTGAAAGTCATGATTATGACAGGCCGGTTTTGACGCATCACCTTCGGTATTCTGGAGCCCGTTGGCCTGTTTGGCTGGCTTTGTTGCTTCCGGTAATGGGAATTCCATACGTGCTATTTAAAGCAACGGAACATTATCGTTTGCTGGATTCGGTTATCATAGGAAGCGTTATCGGATGTATCATGTTTTTTGTGATCGTGCTTGTTAAAAAATATTTTAAATGATTTTTTTAAACCCAAAAGAGGTTCTATGGCGAAGTCAACAGATTGGCTGACCTTATTTGTGGTCATTGGTTTAATTGTAGCCGTAGTCGCTACTTTTGTTCAATTGATCATTAAATCATACAAAACTGAAAAACAAAACCCTAAATCATAAACCTTAAGGAGGTATTGGTATGTCCATTATGCAAAATGAAATCAAAAAAAATCTGATTTCTACCAAAGAGCTTTTTGAATCCGATCCGGATTGGTCTGAAAAACGTGATCGGGCTATTAAAAAACTTTTTGGCGGTAATACGAATGAATTCAACCAATTTCTGGCCAAAATCGATCCGATGCCGGAGTGGAAGGATGCGATGGAAGTTATCGATAATGAATTCAACAAACGCAAGATTAAGCCTGACAGCAAAGAAGCGACCGGTCTTACCGATGTACTTTTTAAACGCTATTTTCCTTCTTATTGACCGTTACCTTGGCACTGAATTCCGGCGGAAATGAACCTTTCCGCCGGTTTTTTATAACCCTAATCCTTGTGGAGGAGTATGTTTAAAGTAATAATTGGGGTGATAATGATCGTCCAGATTTGTGGATGTCTATTGGGTCACTCGGAGTCGTTTTCTGAGCATTCCTTAATGGCCGTTTCAGCAGCGAAATCGTACGAAGATCGGTTAGCGCAGATGCATTCTCTGCGGGAACAAGAATACGATCGTTTATTGGAAGAACTTGATTCCAAGCCTTAACCGTTGATTCTTATATGCAAAAGTCGAATATTTATCCGGCACGATCCAGTTTGGTGCTGCGGGGCTAAATTGCTTTGGTTCCGTTCCACTTTTATTCCTTCATTCAAACTTACGGTAAAATTATGGTAACTAAATCGATTCAGGACCTGATGAAACAGGCATCGGATAGCGAACACGGATTGAAACGTACACTGGGCCCGACCAATCTGGCGGCTTTAGGTATTGGCGCTATCATTGGCGCCGGGATTTTTGTTTTAACGGGGCAAGCGGCGGCACAATATGCCGGTCCGGCAATTGTTTTGTCCTTCATCGTTTCGGGTTTGGCCTGCGCTTTTGCAGGTCTTTGTTATGCGGAATTTGCGTCGATGATTCCAGTCGCAGGAAGCGCGTATACGTATGCCTATGCGACGATGGGCGAATTCCTGGCATGGGTGATCGGCTGGGATTTGATTCTTGAATATCTTTTCAGCGCTTCGACAGTGGCTGTAGGATGGTCAGGATATGTCGTGAGCTTTATGAGAGATTTCGGGATTGTGATTCCTGGTTATCTTTCCAACGCTCCTTTCATTCATGATCCGAATACAGGGTGGCAAACGACCGGGGCGTTCATGAATTTACCCGCAATGTTCGTGGTCGCTTTGATGACAACGCTCTTGGTAATAGGCATCCGGGAAACTGCCGGATTTAATAATCTTGTGGTGGCCTTAAAGATCATTGTCATTTTACTGTTTATCATTTTCGGATTTGGATTTGTCGTCGCAGCCAATTGGGATCCCTTCATTCCACCTAATACCGGTGAATTTGGGCAATTTGGATGGAGTGGAATTTTACGAGGAGCCGGGGTAATCTTTTTTGCATACATTGGATTCGACGCGGTATCGACTGCGGCGCAGGAGGCCAAAAACCCCCAAAAAGATATGCCTATTGGAATCTTAGGTTCATTAGGGGTTTCGACAGTACTATACATTTTAGTCGCGTTGGTGTTAACGGGCATCGTCAGTTATAAACAACTGTTAGTGCCGGATCCGATTGCCGTTGGTGTCGATGCGACGGGCGATGGGCTTTTTTGGCTGCGTCCCTTCATCAAACTGGGCGCCATTGCCGGATTAAGTTCGGTCGTACTCGTCATGCTTATGGGACAACCGAGAATTTTCTTTTCGATGTCGCAAGACGGACTTTTGCCTAAGGCTTTTTCGAATGTTCATCCCACATTTCGTACGCCCTATGTCGCAACGATTTTGACCGGCACGGTTGCTATGTTTGTAGCCGGACTTTTTCCTATCGGCATTTTGGGTGAACTCGTATCGATCGGGACTTTGTTGGCTTTTACGATCGTTTGCGTTGGCATTTTAGTATTGAGAAAGACACGTCCGGATCTTGAGCGGCCATTCAGAACGCCTTGGGTTCCATTGGTACCGATTTTAGGTGCACTCATTTCTCTTGCTCAGATGATTGCTTTGCCGGTCGATACATGGCTCCGGCTTATCATCTGGATGCTTATCGGTTTTGCAATTTATTTTTTTTACAGTCGTCATCATAGCCGGATCCGTGCTCAAATGAACTCCGGCGCACAGTAAATGTTGGACAGTTTGGCTCAAATTCTGCTTGACTATTGGAGTGAGATTCAGTAAGTTTTTTTCGATTTGAATGGCTTAGGAATTGGGAAAACACATAGTCCATCATTACTAAAAATTAGGAGCACGTCATGGCCTACGTTATCTGTGAACCTTGTATCGGCGTCAAGGATACGGCTTGTGTTAAAGTCTGCCCGGTCGATTGCATTTATGATTCTGAGGGATGGGATCAATTATATATACACCCGGATGAGTGTATTGATTGCGGCGCCTGCGAACCGGAATGCCCGGTCGAAGCGATTTTTGCGGCTGAAAATGTTCCGGACAAATGGAAACATTTTACTCAGAAAAACGCTGACATGTTCAAGCAATAAATGTCATATCACGTATAAAAAAGGCTCCGATGCTTATCAGAGCCTTTTTTTGTTTATACCCTTTCTGAAATATTTTCATCACATTGTTCTAATCTTTGAAGGTTACAATTATGACCATTGCAGTCGGATGCGATCACGGCGGATTCCCGTTGAAGCAAACGATCATTGAAACGGTGAAAAAAGCCGGTCACCAAGTGGTAGATCTTGGCACGCACAGCACCGAGGCGGCGGATTATCCGGATTATGCCGCTGCGGTAGCACAAGAAGTTTTAAAGGGCAGCGCGCAACGCGGCATAATTATTTGCGGCAGCGGCGTTGGTGCGACGGTGGCGGCCAATAAATTCAAGGGTATTCGGGCAGGATTATGCCACGATACTTTTTCTGCGCATCAAGGCGTGGAGGACGACGATATGAATGTATTGACTTTAGGTGCGCGTATTATCGGGCCGAATATTGCCGTGGAAATTACTGAATCGTTTTTGAGAGCGAAGTTTTCCAATGCCGAGCGCCACGTTCGTCGGCTTAATAAAGTAAAATCATTCGAGGAACATTTTGGAAAATAAGATGCAGAAGCCTTTTCCGCCCGTTTATTATTCCGATTATTTAAAACTCGATCAGTTGCTTTCCGCACAATTGCCGAAAAGCGATGAATACGATATGCACGCGCACGATGAAATGTTATTTATCATTGTCCATCAGGCATATGAGTTGTGGTTTAAACAAATTTTGCACGAGCTTAATTCCGTAGTGGAATGTTTTGAAAAGAAAACGGTTGATGAAAAAAATATCGGTATTGCCGTGGCGCGCCTGCAGCGTGTTACTGAAATTCAAAAATTACTGATCGATCAATTACGTATTCTCGAAACGATGACGCCGCTGGATTTCCTCGATTTCCGCGACATTCTGATGCCGGCGTCGGGATTTCAGAGCGTACAGTTCCGTCTGATTGAAAATTTGTTGGGTTTAAAACCGGCTCAGCGGAAAATGTACAATCAATTTGCTTATCATACTCGTTTATCGAAAGAACACCAGACATTGATCCGGAAATCGGAGGAAGCAGTGTCGTTGTTTGATTTGGTTGAAAAATGGCTTGAACGGACGCCTTTTTTGGAATTTAAAAATTTCAATTTTTGGAATTCGTATAGGGCCGCTGTAGATTCCATGTTGGACAATGATCGTAAAACCATCGAAAATCATCCCGGGCTTTCTGAAAATGAAAAAACCGAACAGATCAAACAACTTGAAAAAACTCGCGAAAATTTCGAAGCCGTGTTCGATGCGACCAAACACGAACAGTTAGTAAAGGATGGATTTCGACGACTGTCTCATCGGGCGACACAGGCTGCATTGCTCATTTGCCTTTACCGTGACCAGCCGATTTTGCATTTGCCGTTCAAATTTTTGACGGCGCTTATCGACATCGACGAATTATTTACCACCTGGCGTTACAGACATACGTTAATGGTTCATCGTATGATCGGAACTAAAATCGGAACGGGCGGTTCGTCCGGGCATGACTATTTGCGCATTACGACGGAACAACATAAAGTATTTACCGACTTATTCAATCTTTCGACATTTTTAATTCCAAGGTCGGCTTTGCCGCAATTACCGGCAGACATTGAAAAAAATCTGGGCTTTTATTACGGACAGAAGTGATTGGCAGGTGTGAATGGAAATTAAACTGGATAATAAAAACGCGTTAGTGGGTGGGAGTACGCAGGGAATCGGTAAAGCGATTGCGGTTCAAATGGCGAAATCAGGAGCCAATGTCACGCTCGTTGCCCGTAACGAAGATTCGCTACGAACGGTTTGCAATGAACTCGATACGAGCCGCGGACAACGTCATGCTTATATTATCGCCGACTTCAGTAAGCCGACTGAGCTCAAAACTTCCATTAGTGGTTTTTTAAAGCAGGCGTCACCGATTCATATTTTAGTAAATAACACAGGAGGCCCGTCAGGCGGAGCGCTTACTGAAGCATCAACGGAAGCCTTTCTTAAGACTTTTGAACAACATTTAATTTGCAATCAAATTTTAGTTCAAGCCGTTCTGACGGGAATGAAAAATGAACGTTACGGACGCATTATCAATATTATTTCGACTTCGGTTAAACAACCTATTCGCGGTTTGGGCGTTTCCAACACGATCCGCGGCGCAGTGGCCAATTGGTCCAAAACCTTATCTGTTGAAGTAGCTCCATTCGGTATTACAGTCAACAATCTCTTACCGGGCGCGACAAAAACACAACGTTTAACCAGTCTTGTTGCAAATAAAGCGAAACAGTCGGGACGCAGTGAAGAAGATATTTTGAAAGAAATGATTGAAGAAATTCCCGCGGCGCGATTAGGTTTAGCCGAAGACCTGGCATACGCCGCCGTATTTCTGGCGTCGCCATTTGCATCCTATATTAACGGAATTAATATCCCCGTCGACGGCGGACGCACCGGATGTTTGTAAGAAAGAATTTTGATTAACAACTTATGATTATAGAACCATCCGAACTGATGCGATTTGTTTTTGATGAACACGTCGCTCATTACGGAGAACCTGACATCCATTTTCGATTTGATTCACACTCAGCTATTAATAAACCTGTTTTGGATTATCTTGATATTTTTGTTTGGCGCCCGACAATAGAAATTCCTATGACGACGTTCTCAACGATGGGTATGGCTGAGAAAGCGATGAACGGGTGTCCGCATCGATGCGAAATTCATTGGACCATTCGCGGGAGTTTGAGTGAACAATCAGAGTCCGATGTGGCGACTTTTTTGGCGAATATTGCCACATGGCCTTTTTTGAAAAACAATTATTTTGATTATTGGCATTTGTTGCCTGACGTTGGTTTAATTCCTCAATTTTCTAATTGCGAGTCCGTTATTTTTCATCCGGCCTTTAAAAAAGGCGGGTGGGACCAGTTGATGTATAATGATTTGACTGTAAAATTGCTAAATCTTATTCCTATTACGACTGCAGAAAAAAAATTATCAATTGAAGCAGGAATTGGAGTTCTGTTGGATCGCATGTATGATCAAGGCGTGGATATATTTAAGGATAGACAAAATTAAATGCTTCCTTCCGATACACATTCAGCGGCTGAACAGATTCAAGTTGAACTCATCAGGAAAGCTTCGATTTCCAGGCGATGTGAAATGGCATGTTCCTTATCAAGTTTAGTCATCCGATTGTCTAAAAGAGCCATTGCGCGTCAACATCCTGAACTAAATGAAGTCGAGCAAAAATTGTTATTTGCCGAATATCATTATGGAAAACACTTAGCGGATAAACTTCGGTCGTATTTTACTAACGAATGAATCAATCTGAAATTGAAATTGCACTCACACCGGTTGTAACAGCCTTAGATGAACTCGGAATTGCATATTATATTGGCGGTTCAATCGCAAGCTCGATCTATGGAATCGCGCGCGCAACTTTAGATGTCGACATCATAGCCGATTTTTCAGAATCGGCTGCAAGTCAGTTTGCAGAACGTTTGCATCAGAAATATTATTTTGACTTAGAGACCATGCTGCAGGCTATCAATACATGTTCTTCTTTCAATTTAGTTCATCTCGAAACTATGGTCAAAATTGATATTTTTATTCCAAAAAATACTTATGATCGATCTGCATTTGAACGAAAAAAAAAGGACACTTTATTTAGTGACTCCAATGCTATTTTTTTTGTAGGATCAGTTGAAGATATCTTGTTGAATAAATTACTTTGGTATAAAATGGGCGGCGAAATTTCGGAAAGGCAATGGAATGATATCATTGGAATTTTAAAAGTCCAACAGAACTCAATGGATGTTGCCTACCTTAAAAAATGGTCCGAAAGTTTAGATGTGAAATCTCTGCTGGACAAAGCTTTTGCAGAGTATGAAAGATAATTATGATTAAAATTCTTAATTACATCGACGGCCAATTCGTTGAACCTGCCAGCAGGCGCTATCTGGATAATTACAATCCGGCTACAGGCGAGGTGTATTCACTAATTCCCGACTCAGATGAACATGATGTAGCTGCGGCTGTATCGTCGGCTGAAAAAGCTTTTTCGGTTTGGTCGGTTATGCCCATAGAACAGCGTTCACGAATTCTTATGCGTATCAGCGAGATGATTGATAAGAATATAGAAAAGCTTGCACAAGCTGAAAGCGTCGATCAGGGAAAACCGGTGAACCTTGCCCGAACGGTAGATATCCCTCGTGCTTCAAGCAATTTTCATTTTTTTGCAACGGGCATCATGCATTTCGCCAGCGAGTCTCACGTCATGGAAAACCGCGCTGTCAATTACACGGTTCGCGCGCCAATTGGAGTGGTAGGATGCATTTCTCCCTGGAATCTTCCGCTCTATTTATTTACCTGGAAAATTGCTCCTGCTTTGGCCGCGGGGAATTGCGTGGTAGCAAAACCTTCCGAAATTACTCCGATGACGGCGTATATGTTGTCTGATATTTGTGGAGAAGCGAGATTGCCTGCCGGTGTATTGAATATCGTGCATGGACTCGGGCCAAAAGTGGGTGACGCAATTTCCAAACATCCGAAAATTACCGCCATTTCGTTTACCGGTGGAACAAAAACCGGAGCTGAAATCGCCAGAATTGCGGCGCCAATGTTCAAGAAGCTGTCGCTTGAACTAGGCGGAAAAAATCCAAACATCATTTTTGCCGATTGTAACTATAATGAGATGTTGGAAACAACTGTACGGTCTTCGTTTTCCAATCAAGGTGAAATTTGTCTCTGCGGATCGCGTATTTTGGTTGAACGTTCCATTTATGACCGATTCCTGCATGATTTTACCGAACGTGCTCGTTCGCTGAAAGTCGGCGATCCGTTATCGGAGGATACACAACAAGGAGCGATCGTTTCAAAACAGCACATGGATAAAATTTTATTTTACATTGATCTCGCAAAAAAAGAAGGTGGAAAAATTCGATGTGGTGGAGAAATGGTCAAATTGAGCGGGCGTTGTCAAAACGGATGGTTTATCGCACCGACTGTGATCGATGGATTATCGTACGAATGCCGAACTAATCAGGAAGAAATATTCGGTCCGGTTGCGACCATCATGCCATTTGATTCGGAAGAACAAGCGGTGACGATGGCTAATGGAACTTCGTACGGGCTGGCTTCAATTATTTGGACAGAAAATCTTACCCGTGCGCATAGGGTGGCCAATTTAGTGAAGACGGGAATTGTTTGGATTAATTGTTGGATGTTACGCGATTTACGCACGCCGTTTGGCGGGATGAAAAATTCCGGTGTTGGCCGCGAAGGCGGCTGGGAAGCCCTGCGATTTTTTACAGAACCTAAAAATATTTGTGTGAAATTATGAAATGGCTGATTGGTAGTCTTATTGCCGGAATGTGTCTATTAGACCAATGCCGGGATTCAGATAATACAGATCTTGTCACCGACGTTACTGAAAATGTGATTGTCGTGATCATTGATGGTCCGAGGTTTTCAGAGACATGGGGCGATTCGGCCGGAAACTTAATGCCATTTATTAAAGACAGTATGTTATCGGCCGGCGTTCTTTTGACAAATTTTTATAACGATGGTGCTACGGAAACGACGGCCGGCCATACGGCAATGTTGACGGGGTTTTATCAAGAGATCAACAATTTTGGTGAAGAACTTCCGGATCATCCGTCGGTATTTCAATATTTTCGTAAATCTAAGAGCGTCGATTCGACAGCGACGTGGGTTATTGCAAGCAAACATAAATTGGAAGTGCTGACTGATTGCAAAGATTCCACGTGGCAACATCAATTTCGTCCGGCACATGATTGCGGTGTTTCAGGACTTGGTTCAAGTAATCGTGCAGATTCGTTGACGTTGGCGCGAGCTTTAGATGTTCTCAATACATATCATCCGAAATTGACTTTAATTCATTTCAAAGAGCCGGACGTCAGCGCTCATGACGGAAATTGGGATGCTTATATTAAAGGGATTCGCGACGGCGATCGTGCAGCATTTACGGTATGGAAGTTTATCAATAATGATCCGATATATGCCAATCATACGGCGCTTTTTGTCACCCACGATCATGGACGGCATTTGGACAGCCTTTCGGATGGGTTTGTATCGCACGGTGATTCCTGTCCTGGTTGCCGTCATATAGCATTGTATGCGTACGGACCTGAATTCGATCAGGATCGCATTGTCATTGATCGTTATTCGCAAATTGATTTAGCAGTAACGATCGCGTCTTTACTCAGATTTACGCTTGAAGGAGCAAATGGAAATAGAATTGATGCATTATTTAAATAATTATTTTAGATTTTAAATTACAGATTGTTCATGCATGAGTTCTAAAATTATTGAATCTTCCAGGGCACCTGAACCTGTCGGTTTGTATCCTCATGCGCGCCGCGTTGGTAATTTATTATTTCTATCAGGTGTGGGACCACGTGAGCGGGGAACGAAAAAAATTCCCGGCATTGAGTTGGACGATCAAGGTAACATCCTTTCGTACGATATTGAAGCGCAGTGTCATTCCGTCTTCAAAAATATTCGTGTAATTCTTGAAGATGCCGGATCAAGTTGGAATCAAATCGTAGATGTGACAGTTTTTTTGACAAATATGAAAAAAGATTTTCAGACTTATAATCGCGTTTATGCCGAATACTTCAAAGACAACCGGCCATGCCGTACGACCGTCGAAGTCAATGCGCTTCCGACGCCCATTGCTATTGAACTCAAAGTAATCGCAACGATTGAGTAAGCCATGTTTGGATTGTTTAACAAAAAGAAATCAGCTAAGATTCAAGATACCAAAGTCTGGCGGACGCAGGACGAAAAAATTTCAGGCATTGTATCGGATGTAATAGTCGATCAAAATTCACAAATACCGATTTTGATCGTAACGCATTTCAAAACGACTTTTGAGGTAATAAAAAAACACCTTGATGCAAAATCCATCACTTATACACCGCTACGTTCTTCCATAGATTTACAACGTTGGATGGAGGGGCATTATCATTTGGCGTTAGCCATGAGCGATGTGTTTGCTTCGATGACCAGCGGTAATGCGGTCCGATCAGCGAAAGTAATTGTTGCGGAATATTATCCTGTTCCTTCAAAAGATCAGATGATCAGCGAGGCGATGGGCAACTGGCCTTCGCCGGTATTGATTTATCATGAAGCTTTGGATTCGGCTTTGATGAAGCGTTTTGGCGCCGAACGCATTTTGGCTTTGGCTGAGAAACTTGGATGGGAACATGGAACGTGCCTAAATCATTCGATGATATCGCGCTCTCTTGAGAATATTCAGGAAAAAATTCAGGCTAAGTCGCGCGGCGACCTTCCGGCCGATTCACCGGAGCAATGGTTTGATTATAATTTTTCAAATATATAAAAATTCTGAAAACCGATTAACATAACGTATGAGGTAAGTTATGGCAAAATTGCAGGCTTTTAATTTTAAGAAATGGATTGACGAGCATCGCGATTTGCTCAAGCCGCCGGTAGGCAACCAGGTTGTTTGGAAAGACACGGAATTTATCATCATGGTGGTGGGCGGACCGAATGCCCGCAAAGATTATCATTATAATGAGGGCGAAGAGTTTTACTATCAGCTTGAAGGTAACATGGTTCTGAAAATCATTGAGGACGGCAAGCAAGTAGATATTCCGATCAATCAGGGTGACATATTTCTTTTGCCGCCGCGTACGCCTCATTCGCCTCAACGTCCGGCCAATACGGTCGGTCTCGTGATCGAACGTAAACGCGACGAAAAAGAACTGGATGGGTTGCAATGGTATTGTGAAAAATGCAGTACCAAAATGTATGATGAATATTTTCATCTGACCGATATTGTCACACAATTGCCGCCGGTTTTCGAACGATTTTATAACAATGAAGCTAACAGCACTTGCAAAAAATGCGGCACACGCATGGAACGACCGATTTTGAAGTCATAGGATCTTTTTTTTGAAAATCGACATACACACACACATTCTTCCCGAACATTGGCCCGATCTCAAAGAACGATACGGCTACGGCGGTTTCGTACAACTCGATCATTACAAACCGTGTTGCGCGCGTATGATGATCGACGGCAAGACGTTCCGTGAAATACAATCCAACAGCTGGGATCCGCAAGAACGAATCCGCGAATGCGATTCGCATCAAGTACACGTGCAGGTTCTATCGACGGTACCGGTGATGTTCAGTTACTGGGCCAGGCCGGAACATGCTTTGGACTTGTCAAAACTGTTGAACGATCATCTTGCAGGTATCGTCGCGCAATTCCCGAAACGTTTCATTGGGCTGGGAACCGTTCCCATGCAAGATGCTGCATTGGCCGTAAAGGAATTGGAAAGATGCGTTACTGAATTAAAATTGGCAGGAATTCAAATTGGCTCTCACGTCAATGACTGGAATTTGAATGACGAACATCTCTTTCCGGTTTTTGAAGCGGCCGTTGAATTAGGTGCAGCGGTATTCGTGCATCCGTGGGACATGATGGGTAAAGAAAAAATGCCCAAATATTGGTTACCGTGGCTTGTGGGCATGCCGGCTGAAACATCACTGGCGATTTGTTCAATGATTTTTGGAGGCATTTTTGAAAAATTGCCAAAGCTTCGAGTAGCTTTTGCCCACGGAGGCGGGTCATTTCCTGCGACATTCGGGCGCATTGAACATGGATTCAAAGTACGTCCCGATTTATGTGCGATTGATAACTCGGTCAATCCGCGACACTATCTTGGAAAATTTTATCTTGATTCGTTAGTTCATGATCCAATGATGCTGCAATACCTGATCGATTTGGTTGGCGCCAACCGTATCGCCTTAGGTTCGGATTATCCTTTCCCGCTGGGCGAACAAACCCCGGGCAAGTTGATCGAATCCATGCATACATTAGAGATATCCGTTAAAGAACAGCTTTTATATAAAACGGCGTTAGAATGGCTTGGCCTGAAAAAAGAACGCTTCATTTAATCAGAAAATTTCTATGGTAATTCGTTCGCTGCTAGGATCGCTTTCGTATGAAATTAATCTGCTCAACCCGATTGATATTTCCATTCCTGTAGAGTTTAATGGTGAGCAACCGAATACTTACAACGTTCCGCCGGCATCTGCAAATGCTTATGAAGACGGACAATTTATCGGTGACGTTCGTCGCGGCGGCAGCTGCAATTTTGAAGAATATAGGATCATTCCACATTGCAATGGGACGCATACGGAATGTATCGGACATATCGCTTACGAACGTATTTCCATTCACAAAATATTGCGGGATGTTTTCTTTCCCGGTACCTTGGTGACCGTTACGCCTGAAAAAGCCAGCGACTCACTCGAAACGTATTCGCCGGAAAAGTCTTCGGATGACCGATTGATCACTTCAAAGTCTCTTTTTTACGTTTTAGAAAATGCAGCGCCGGATTTTCTAAAAGCATTGATCATCCGTACGTTACCTAACGATCTTTCCAAACGATCTCGCCAATATCTTGAGATGCCTCCACCGTTTTTTTCCCTCGAAGCTATGGAATATCTGGTTTCGTTAGGTGTGGAACATTTATTGGTGGATATTCCTTCGGTTGACAGAACTTTTGATGAAGGTCGATTGAGTGTCCACCATATTTTTTGGGCAACGCCTCAAGGCTCACACGACGTCGATCCCAAAGGGCCTTCAGTCAAAACGATTACTGAAATGATTTTTGTTCCGGATGAAATTCCTGACGGGCCATATTTAGCGCACATTCAGATCCCCAATTTTGTCGCTGATGCCGCACCGAGCAGGGTATTCTTGTATGAAGTGAAATCTTAAATTCAAGAGACGGGGATTGTTGCTCTTAGAATTTCAATTCCAAAAAAATAAATTTTATGATCAAATTCGATCTAAGCCGCTCGTTTGCCGAAGATATGGATTCGAAAGATCCTTTAAAAAAATTCAGAGAACGGTTTTATATACCAAAATTGAAAAATGGCGATGATTGTATTTATTTATGCGGGAACTCGCTTGGACTGCAGCCCAAAAATGTTCGGATGCATCTTGAACAGGAGCTTAAAGATTGGGAGAATCTTGCGGTCGAAGGGCATTTTCATGCAAAACGGCCGTGGCTGCCTTATCATGAGTTTTTGGCTGAAAAAACCGCCCGCCTGGTCGGTGCGAAACCGATCGAAGTTGTTAATATGAATTCACTCACGGTTAATCTGCATTTAATGATGGTTTCGTTTTATCGCCCGACAGCTACGCGGTACAAAATATTGATGGAGCACACGGCTTTTCCATCCGATCAATATGCCGTGCAATCGCAGATTGCGTTTCATCATTTTGATCCTAAGGATGCGATTATTGAAATCGCCCCGCGATCCGGAGAAGATATTATCCGAACCGATGATATCGAGGCGCTTATCGAAAAAAAAGGCAAAGATATTGCGCTCATTCTTATCGGCGGTATTAATTACTATTCAGGCCAGGCTTATGACATCGAGCGAATTACAAAAGCTGCACACGCGCAAGGATGCATGGTTGGATTTGATCTTGCTCATGCAGCCGGCAATTTAGTTTTGAAATTACACGATTGGGACGTGGATTTTGCCGTGTGGTGTTCGTACAAATATCTTAATTCAGGGCCTGGGAGTATCGCCGGGTGTTTCGTGCACGAACGGTATGCGCGTAAATCGAGCTTACCGCGTTTTGCTGGGTGGTGGGGTCACGATAAAAAAACCAGATTTATCATGGGTCCCGATTTCGTGCCGATCGAGGGAGCTGAAGGCTGGCAGTTGAGTAATCCGCCGATTCTTTCGATGGCGGCCGTCAATGCATCGCTGGAAATTTTTGATGAAGCAGGCATAGAAAATATTCGAGCTAAAGGCGATTTACTGACCGGTTATCTCGAGTCGATCATTCGCGAGATAGCCGGTAAATTTATCACGATCATCACGCCAACCGATCGTAAACAGAGAGGTAATCAATTGTCGTTGAGAATACATGGCAATGGAAAGAAATTTCATCAAAAGCTGACCGATGGAGGCGTATTCTGTGACTGGAGAGAACCGGATGTTGTTCGCGTTGCCCCAGCGCCTTTATATAATTCATTTATGGATGTCTATCGCTTTTCTGAAATTCTGAGAGAAGCGATTTAATTTCCAGCGCAGAATTTTATTACCGTTAGAGAAAAACACATGAAAGAAAAACACATCATTCTGATCGGAGCCGGGTTGGCGGGATCACTGCTGGCGGTTTATTTGGCTAAGCGTGGTTTTTATGTTGATATCTACGAGCGCAGACCGGACATGCGTACCACGCACATCAGCGCCGGGCGTTCCATTAATCTTGCTCTCTCGTTGCGAGGTTTACATGCCTTGAAAGGCGTCGGGCTCGATCGTGAGATTTTGAAAATCGCAATTCCGATGAAAGGAAGGCTGATCCATGCTCCGGAAGGCGCGTTAAATTTCATTCCATATGGAAAAGATGACACAGAAGTCATTTACTCTGTATCCCGAGGTCAGTTAAACATGGCGATGATGGATCTGGCTGAACGATACGATCGCGTGAAGATTCATTTCAATAAACGATGCACAGGGATGAATTTTGCTACGGGAGAGGCAGAAATTTTTGATGAAATAGCTCAACAAACAGTCTGTGTCAAAGCTGACACGGTTATCGGAACGGATGGTTCTGCTTCGGCGATTCGTTATGATATGATGAAAATCGGGCGCTTCAATTATTCTCAAAGTTATCTTGAACACGGATATAAAGAGTTGTCGATTCCTGCCGGAGGTGACGGTAATTTTTTAATCGAAAAAAATGCGCTTCATATCTGGCCGCGAAAAACATACATGCTGATCGCGCTTCCGAATATGGACGGCAGTTTTACGTGCACGTTATTTTTTCCGATGGAAGGTCACGTCAGTTTCGCCAGTCTTGATACGAAAGAAAAGGTAAACCGATTTTTTAAGGAGCAGTTTTCGGATGCCGTTCCGCTCATGCCGACATTGCTCGAAGATTTTTTTGACAATCCGACTAGTTCACTGATGACAGTCAAATGTTTTCCTTGGCATGCCGGCAATACGGCGTCTTTATTGGGCGACGCAGCGCATGCGATCGTTCCGTTTTTCGGGCAAGGTATGAACTGTTCATTTGAAGATTGCGTTGTGCTGGATGAATGTGTCGGCCGGCATGGGGATGATTGGGAAAAGGTATTTTCAGAATATGAGCAATCGCGGAAGATCAATACGGATGCGATCGCTGATCTGGCCGTAGAAAATTTTTATGAAATGCGCGATCTTGTAGCCGATCCGGTATTTGTTTTGAAGAAGAAAATCGAGCACGTTCTTGAGGAGAAATTTCCCGAACAATTTATTCCAAAATACTCGATGGTCACTTTTCGCCGAATGCCGTATTCTGTAGCGCTTTCAAGAGGGAAGATTCAGGATACGATTTTGAACGAGTTAGCGTTGGGAAAAATAAATGTGGATGAGGTCGATTGGAATAAAGCCCAAAAACTGGTGAATGAAAAGCTTGAGAAATTGCTATAGCACTTATTGGAAGTAAGCTACGAGATAATAAAAAGCCGCCCCGACTAACGCCGATGCCGGAATCGTCAGAATCCATGCGATGACAATATTGCCGGCGAGCCCCCACCGAACAGCCGAGACACGTTTGGTTGCACCGACGCCCATGATGGCGCCAGTAATGGTGTGCGTTGTACTGACTGAAATTCCGCCAAATGCCGTGACGAGTAGCGTGATGGCGCCCGCTGTTTCCGCACAAAATCCACCGGATGGTTTTAACTTTGTAATTTTTTGTCCCATTGTCTTCACAATGCGCCATCCTCCGAAAAGCGTTCCAACGCCAATGGCAAAATGTGAAATGAGAATAACCCAGAACGGAACTTCGAAGGTTTGCAAATAGCCCGCTGTTACAAGTAAGCCAGTGATGATTCCCATTGTTTTTTGAGCGTCGTTGGTTCCGTGACCGAGGCTATAGAATGCGGCGGAAACCAACTGGAGCTTTCTAAATGAATCGTTGACTTTCGACGATGATTTTTTATAAAAAATCCACGACAGAATAACCATTAATGTGAATCCCATGATCATTCCCATTAACGGCGCCACAGCGATAAAAATCAAAGTATTGGTCCATCCGCTGGCGATGATCGATCCCCATCCTGCTTTGGCAATCGCGGCGCCGGCATATCCACCCATCAATGCGTGCGATGAACTCGATGGAATACCGTAATACCATGTTAAAAGATTCCATACGATCGCACCGATAAGCGCACTCATTATAACCCATTCATTGACAACGGCAATATCGATCAGGCCTTTGCCGATAGTTTTCGCGATATGTACGTCGAATAAAAATGCTGCAGCCATATTAAAAAATGCAGCCCACACCACAGCTTTTCGTGGCGTCAGTACGCGCGTCGACACCACGGTGGCAATCGAATTGGCCGAATCGTGAAAGCCGTTAAGAAAATCAAAAATTAAAGCGATAAAGATGATCGTAATAACCAGAGTCAGCATGCAATGTCTGTGTTAATGTTAGGCGTGTTTGATTAGAATGGTTTCGAGAACATTGGCTGCGTCTTCGCATTTATCGGTCGCACGTTCTAAACTGCCGTAAATATCTTTAAGCTTGATGACTTTGATGGAATCTTTTTCATTTTCGAAAAGATGGGCGATCGTTTGTTCGAACACAAGATCGGCTTCATTTTCGTACTCGTGGACTTTTTGAAGAATTTTCCTGAGTTCACTGGTTTTGCGTTTATCTCGGAGCAATGATACGCCATGACGGAGTTCTGCAATCGATTTATTTAAAATATCGATCAATTCCATCATCGACTGGGGAAATTCACTGATTTTGTATAATGTAAAACGGCGAGCAGCTTCGTCCATGAAATCGATAATGTCGTCCAGCGCCGAAGCTAAAAGTTGAATATCTTCGCGGTCAAACGGCGTAACAAATGTTGCATTGAGCTCGGCAAAAACTTTATGCGTAATTTCATCGCAGCGGTGTTCATAGTCGTGGACTTGGTTAAGAATATTTGCCCGATCGTTTTCGGATACACCTGCTATCGTTTTCATGAGTTCGGAGGCTTTGAGAATGGATTCGGCGGTTTCTTCGAAGAAAGCGAAAAATTTGTCGTCTTTCGGCAACAAAATCTGGATGATACTGTCAAATCCCATGGCTTGGTTCCGTTTTAAGGTTGGATAAGAAAATGCACGCCATCATAATTAATTTTCCCGTAACATTCAAGCAATATTTGATTAACACGGATTTAATTTTCTCGATTAAAAAAAGAGAAGTGGTGGAATATAAGGCAATTTATCCGATTTTGGAGACCGGGCCGATGATTTCGTGGGCCGGAGTAGCGGGGAAGGTGAGAATAAAACGCGTACCTTGGCCGAGCTCGCTTTCGACGTCGACACGGCCTTTATGAATATCCATGACGTGCTTGACGATAGAAAGACCCAGACCGCTGCCGCCTTGTTGCCGTGAACGGCCTTTGTCAACGCGATAAAATCGTTCGAAAATGCGTGATAAATCATCAGGATTAATTCCCGGTCCAGTGTCTTCAACTCGCAAAATAAAATTTTTGTCCTGAACGATCATGCGGATACACACTTGGCCTTTTTCAGTGTATTTGATCGCATTTTCTACAAGATTGATCAGAGCTTTTTCGAATTGATACAAATCAGCAAACAATTTGAATTCGCCAGGCAATTCATTTTTGCTGACAAGTTTCAAATCTTTTTTATTGGCTGTTTCTTCAAAATCGCCGACTAAATTATTGACAACCGTCACCGGGTCGAAATAGCGTAAACTAAGGCCTTTATCACGCGATTCGAGTTTCGACAGATCGAGCATATCGTTTACGATATTTTCGAGGCGGATCACGTTGGTCAATGCGCGTTCGAGAAATTTACGGCTGACCGCTTCATCTTCAAGCGCGCCGTCGAGCAGCGTTTCAACATAACCCCGGATTGAACTGATCGGCGTGCGTAATTCGTGTGAAGCATTGGCAACAAAATCTTTGCGTACTTCCTGTAAATGGTTCAGTTTTTGAATATCGCCTTTGAGTTTGGCGGACATTTCGTTGAGAATACGGGCGAGTTCGCCGATTTCATTGGGTTCACGGGCAACGATTTCTTTATCGTAATTCCCGCCTTTAATCTCTTCAGCCGCCGCGATGATATCGGACAGTGGCTGTGTAATGTGTTTTGACACTCTTGGAATAAGTAACAGCACTAATATAACGGAAGCCAGCGCCGCCGACAGAAAAATGAGCCGAACTTTTAAAATAATTTGTTCTTCAAATTTTTGTTTTTGCGACAAGCGAATGAAACGCCCTTTGGGAGATTTGTGAGCGGTGTAGATCAGATCTTCGTCTACGGATTTGCTGTGACGGATGGAGGCTCCGAAACCGTCGATCGCACTGATCGCCTGCTGAACTTCGTCGCGGTTAAGATGATTTTCGCGCGGTTGTTTGAAATTTTTTTCTTCCGAATCGGCGAGGATATCGCCTTTTTCATCGAGAACGGTCAATCGGCCTTTGGTTACTCGGGCAATATCTGAAACGTTGAGATCGATGGAGTCCGTAACAGGGAGAAGATCGTCGATCAGAAGGCATTCGATTTTCATCTGATCGATCAACTGCGATTGCAGATTGTTTTTCAAAGTAAAATCGACGATCAATAGAAGCAGGACAAACCCTACGAAAAAGAGGCCTATTAGCGCGAGAGAAATTTGAGAACTGATCCGTCTCATTCAGCTCCGTTGGGAGAAAATTTGTATCCGACGCCGCGAACCGTTTGAATATAATCGCCGTAAGGACCGAGTTTTTTTCTGATTTTGGTCACGTGCACATCGACAGTCCGGTCAACGAAATAGGCGTCTTCACCCCAGACATGATACAAAAGATTATTGCGGGAGAAAACCATACCCGGGCGATTCATGAGAAAATATAACAATTCAAATTCTTTGTGCAAGAATTTAACTTCTTCATTGTTGATTTTGACGGTATAGTTCAGGCGGTTGATCTCCACGCCTTTAAATGAAATAATGGCTTTTTTGTCTTCGGTAAATTCTTTTCTCAATTCTTCCCGCCGGAAAACAGCTTTGACTTTAGTGATAATTTTTCTCGGGCTGAAAGGTTTGGTGATATAATCGTCCGCACCAAATTCCAATCCGAGAATTTCATCGACTTCATCCGCTTTAGCGGTAATAAAAATAACGTGTACGTCCTTGATCTGAGGATGATTGCGGATTTGCCGGCACACTTCCATGCCATCCATGCCGGGCATCATGATGTCGAGAAGAACCAGATCGGGTTTAATCCGGTCAGCAATCTGAATAGCTTTTTCGCCATTGTCTGACGTGTAAACGTTGTAGCCTTCTTTTTTGAGATTGTAACTCAAAATGTCCAGCAGATCTTGTTCGTCATCCACGCAAAGAATGGTTTTGATTTTTTTACTCATACTTTCCTCAAATTAGTCCGTAGTCCTTTCCGGTTAACCGGAAATATTTTTTTTCAATTCTGCTTGTTCTCGCGCATGCTTGATCGATTTGGCGTTGCGGATAAATACGACGTCTTCGGAAATATTGGTACACAAGTCGGCAACACGTTCAAGATTTTTACTGATACGAATCAATTCCAGCGACATCGGAATCGTATTGGGGTCTTTGATCATGTTGGCGAGAATATCCGCAAAAAGGTGCTTGTTCATCTTATCGATTTCGTCGTCGCGTTTGCATACCGATAAGGCCGTATCCACGTCTTTGTGAATGAAACTGTCTATAGCGTCCTTCAGCATGGCCTGAACGACTTCGGCCATTTTCGGAATGACGCCTAACGTTCCTTGATAATTATTTTTGACGATAAATTTCGACGACTCGGCAATATTTTGTGCATGATCGCTGATTCGTTCGAGATCGCCATTAATTTTTGAAATCCCGATGATATCGCGCAAGTCAAACGCAACCGGTTGATGCAACGCCAGGATATTCAAAACCTCCTCATCGATGGATACTTCCAGCAAATCGACTTTTTTATCATTATCAATAACCGATAAAGCCAAGGCTTCATCACGGTTGATCAATGACACTATGACATCATTAACTTGTTTTTCGACCAAACTGCCCATTTCGATAACCTGTTTCTCGAGGTTGGCCAGTTGTTCGGTAAATTGTGATTTCATATAAAAAAAATTCCTATATGTTAGGTTAAAATATTTCCACGCAAAGAAAATATTTAAAATTAATTATTTTATTATCCGAATCGCCCCGTAATATAATCTTCCGTCATACGTTCCGACGGTGACGTAAAGATCTTTTTAGTTTCATTGAATTCGATCAATTGTCCGAGCCACATGAACGCCGTTTTATCCGAAACGCGAGCGGCTTGTTGCATATTATGGGTTACAATAATGATCGTATAATCGTGCTTCAATTCTTCGATCAGATCTTCGATTTTTTGTGTAGCGATCGGGTCCAGCGCGGAACACGGTTCATCCATCAGCAGAATATCCGGATCCACGGCCAACGCGCGTGCAATACACAAGCGTTGCTGCTGGCCGCCCGAGAGCCCGTAGGCGGAACTTTTCAGCCGGTCTTTTACTTCGTCCCACAAGGCGGCTTTGCGGAGACAGCGTTCGACGATTTCGTCCAAAGAAGCTTTGGAAGTCTGTCCGTTGACTTTCGGACCATACGCAACGTTATCATAAATCGATTTAGGGAATGGATTGGATTTTTGAAAGATCATTCCGACGCGTTTACGTAGAGAGACCACGTCGACATCGCGACCGTAAATGTTATTACCGTCAATGATAATTTCCCCTTCGATGCGAACGTTGTCTACAAGATCGTTCATGCGATTAAAAAGACGCAAGTAGGTCGATTTACCGCAACCGGAAGGACCGATTAACGCCGTCACTTCATTGGCCATGATATCGAGGGAAATGTTTTTCAGTGCGTGGTGATCGCCATAAAACATATTGATCTGCCGCGTACTGATTTTAACGGAGCCGGTGCGCGCACCTTTCTCTCCGTCGTTGTCATTCGATATGGGAGAGGATTCATTCATCGCTTTGCCGTCCAATGCTTGTTTGAAATTGGTGTAGGCGGCCGGTTTTTCACTCATAAGGATTTCTCGGTTCATTGTACGAAATATTTATTTTTATTAGTTAAATAATTTATCAAAAAGCCGAACTCTGATATTTTTTTCTCAGCCGTGCGCGAATGATAATGGCTGTAAGATTCAGCAATAACACAATTGCAATCAAAAGCAACGCTGTCATGAAAACCATTGGTTTTGCCGCTTCGACATTCGGCGATTGAAAGCCAACGTCATAAATGTGAAAACCTAAGTGCATGAATTTCCGGTCGAGATGAACCAATGGCCACATTTGATCGATCGGTAGATTCGGAGCGAGTTTGACGACGCCGGTGATCATCAGCGGAGCGACTTCGCCCGCCCCGCGTGCCATCGATAAAATCACACCGGTCAATATCCCGGGCGTCGATGCCGGTAATACGACTCGCCACGTCGTTTGCCATTTGGTAGCGCCCAGAGCCATCGAGCCGTCGCGCACGCCTTTCGGTACGGCGCTGATCGCTTCTTCTGTTGCAACGATGACTACAGGAATCGTCAAAAGCGACAGCGTCAGCGAAGCCCATAAGATTCCGCCTGTGCCCCACGTCGGCGATGGAAGCCGTTCCGGGTAAAATAATTGATCAATTGTACCGCCACATAAATACACAAAAAAACCTAATCCGAAAATTCCGAATACGATCGAAGGAACGCCGGCCAGGTTATTTACGGCAATGCGGATCAATCGTACCAGAACACCTTGTTTGGCATATTCACGCAAATACACAGCAGCCAGCACTCCAAAAGGCACGACAGCCAGTGTCATGATCAATACCATCATTACGGTTCCGAAAATGGCGGGAAATACGCCGCCTTCCGTATTCGATTCCCTGGGATCGCTGGAAAGAAATTCCCAGATTTTTGCTACGTAATATTGCAATTTATCCGGCCAGTTCATTTGATTCGGCAAATAGAAGCGGATGATTTTAGAAATGGGAATTTCTTTTGTTGATCCGTCGGCTAATTTAAAAATCACATAAGTGGATGCCGTTTTGGCGTTCAATTCATCGATCGACTGCCGCAAAACTTCATATTTTTTTTGCTGATCATCTATGGAAGCCCGAAGCGCCTGAATTTCACTTTCCGAATGACCGCCATCGTATTCCAATTGTTTTATTTTCAGGCGTAATTGTTCAATTCGAAAATTGATTATTCCAACTTCACTTTTTTCCAAGCTGGCTCTTTGATTGAAAACATCGTTGGATTTTTCGAGCAATGAAGCAAACGTGGTCAGCGCTTCATCACCTTGAACGATCAGCCGGTCCGATTCTTTGATGCCTTCGAGAAAACCGTACAGATTGCCGTATTCACGACGCTCGACGGCGATGGCATTTTCCGGGTAACGCAACTCCGCCAATTCGTAGTCGTTGATCCATTTGAAATCGACACCGTACACATCGCGGTTACCGATTTTCATTTGGAAGCGGGCATGATTGCCGTTTTTCAAATTTTCAGGAAGATTGGACGACGGGATCATTTCTTCAGCGCCGATTTCACCCAGCCATTGGCGTCCGTCGCCGTATTGAACCAACGCAAGATTGGAAGGCCAGAATACTCCGACGCCATTCAATCCCACAATAAAGAGCAGTCCGGCAACCAGCAGAATAATCGTTCCAAGGGCCGCTCCGGTGAACCACAAAAATAAATCGCCGCTTTGTAATATTTTCTTCATATAAAAATTAGAATCCGACTATAGAAATCAAAAAATAAGATTTATTACATCGTTGCATATTTTTTCCGTAACCGTTGCCGCACGATTTCAGCGACGGTATTGACGATAAACGTCATAATAAAAAGTAAAGCTCCTGAGAGAAACAAAACCCGGTATAGTGTTCCGCCATGCGGCGCTTCAGGAATTTCCACGGCGATATTGGCGGACAACGTGCGCATGCCGTTGAAAATGCTCCAGTCCATGATCGGCGTGTTGCCGGTCGCCATCAGTACGATCATGGTTTCACCGACGGCACGGCCGAAACCGATCATGACGGCTGAAAAAATCCCTGCGCTTGCGGCCGGGAGTACAACTTTGACGGCGGTTTGCCAGCGGCTTGCACCGAGCGCCAGTGACGCAGAAGTTAAATGAGCGGGAACGCTGCTGAGCGAATCTTCGGTGATCGTAAAAATAATCGGCATGACGGCAAAGGCCATTGCGATACCGACGATAATTGCATTTCTTTGATCGTAACGAATATCGAGCGTTTGGTACAGCCACGTCTGAATATCCCCGCCAAACCAACCGCTTTCAATCGTATATCCAATCTGATAACACAGGAATCCGGCCAAGATCAACACCGGGATCATCATAAAAACTTCATAACCCTGCTTGATGGATGACGTCCATCGCCGGGGCAATTGGCTGTAACCGTAAAAGAAAAAGAAAATCAATAACGGTGTGAGAATCAGCATGACGATAAATTCAACCATCACGTTTTTCATCAGCGGTGCGAGCCACAATCCGGCAATAAATCCGATCACAACGCTGGGTAAAGCAGCCATGATTTCCACGGCGGGTTTGATGATCGTTCGAATTCGCGGATGAGCAAATTGTGAAGTGTAAATGGCGCCAAAAATCGCCAGTGGAATGGCAAAAACCATGGCGTACAACGTTCCTTTGAGCGTTCCGAATATCAACGGGATCATACTGATCTTCGGCTCGAAATCATCGGTGCCTCCGGTCGATTGCCATGTATAGGACGGATCCGGGTAGCTTTCGTACCATACTTTTCCAAATAACGTCTTAAAGGTTGCTTCCGGATGTGCGTTAGTAAGTTGATAATTCGATATTATGCCGGAAGGGTTCAGAATCAGAATACCGTCGGACTTCGGAGAAAAATTTACAAGATGTGCTGCCTGATCGGCAGCTTTCAGATTCAATAAAGTTTGTTCAGTTGTAGAGTGATTCAGATGAATAACGCCGGAAGCGTCGGCAGTTATGAATGATTTATTTCGCCATGAAACGGCAATAGTTTGGATGGGCTGTGCATGCGTTTCAAAGGTACGGAATTTCGTTAAAGTTGGCGCAGTACCGTTGCTTCCAACAACCATCCAGCCGGTGACATTGCCTCGCGCGTCGCCTGCGATCAAAGTAATGTCGCCGATCAGATATTTTAAAGCTGTGACGGCTTGCGATGAAACGTTGATATGTTCGATTAGATTTCCGTCAAAATTACGCCGTTCGATAAAACCGTCGCCGAATCCAAAAATAATTTCAGATGACGACGAGTTAACGGTCAATGCCGTTACCGCGGTTGTAAAATTTTCCAAGTAATTAATTTGAAGAGCCGCCGTGTCTGCAAATGTTCGTGCAACAAAAATTTTCTGGCGGTCAGTGGTTTGCACGCCCGCAAATACCAAACGGTCGTCTTCATGACCGATTTCCAAACGCGTGATGGGGGAATCGTTATGAAGGCGGTACCACCCTTTTTCAACGGCTTCGGGAACAATCGTACGTCCGTTCGATTCAAATAACGTACTGAATTTGATATCGATTTCAGCAATTTCACCGTGATTGGTTCCAAGTGCGATGCGGTGTGTTCCAAAAAGTGCGGCCGCTGACGAAATAGAATGGCCGTTGAGTTTGGTCAGTTCCGTATGACCGATTAATTTGTTCTGTGAAAGGTTAACGAAATAAATACGGCCATTTTGAGTGATGACGTATAAAATTTCTTTTTGTTCTTCTTCGCCGGCGTACACAACGGATTCATCGGAAGGAATCAGTTGCGCAATATTGATGTCTTGCAGTTTATCCGTTTTAGCGCTTTGCCACAACGGCAAAGCCTGATAAAATATAAATAAAATAATACCGACGACAATGATGATCAGACCGATGCCGCCCGTTGTAATAACTCCAGTTGCAAGATTATTCGTAATGTTACGTAAATGCATGAAAGCCGCCGATAATTAAGTTCTCTGTCAGTTCCGCCGAACTTGTTTCAAAGCCTGCAAATACCGATTGGCAAACTCCGAATCAAGTTCGGGGATTAACTGTACAGCGAGGTCAATAGAATTTTATTTACCTTCTAAAATAGTCAATTGCTCTTTGATAATATCCGCCGTTAACGGCATATAACCATCTTTGGCAACTACTTGCTGGCCCTCATACGTTAAAATAAATTTCACAAATTCTTTTACCAATGGATCCATATCCTTGGCGGGATTTTTAGCGAGGTAAACGTATAAGAAACGGCTCATCGGATATTTGCCGGACTTGACATTGTCGTAGCTTTCGCCTACAAATTCGTCGCCTTCTTTCTGAGCGATCGGTACGGCACGGACGTCCGTTGTAATATAGCCGATGCCACTGTATCCGATGGCATATTTATCGGTACCAACGCCTTGTACGACAGAAGCCGAACCCGGTTGTTCTTTGACATTGTCTTTATAATCGCCTTTGAACAGAGCATGTTCTTTGAAGAAACCGTAGGTGCCAGACGCCGAATTACGGCCGTACAGACTGATCGGTTTGTCTTTCCATTCGCCATCGAGACCGAGTTGTCCCCACGTCACGATATCTTCTTTTGCGCCACCTTTACGCGTTTTAGAAAAAATCGCATCGATTTGCTGCATGGTCAGACCTTTGATCGGATTATCTTTGTGAACATATACTGCAAGTCCGTCGAATGCCGTCGCAATACCGGTGGGTTTGAAACCGTATTTTTTCTCAAATTTATCAACTTCTTCTTTCTTCATCGGGCGCGACATCGGGCCGAGTTGAGCCGTGCCTTCGATCAATGCAGGAGGAGCAGTGCTGGAACCTTTGCCTTCGACCTGTACATTGACGCTGGGATAGAGTTTTTTGAATTCTTCCGCCCACAATGTCATTAAGTTATTCATCGTGTCTGAGCCGATACTATTGAGATTTCCGGACACGCCGCTGGTTTTTTCATATTTCGGAAGGTTTTCGTCCACTTTGACAGCCGTCGAAGCAGCGGCAGCCGTAGACGCTTTCATTTCCGTACCTTCTTCTTTTTTAAATTCTTTCTTTTTGTCGCCGCAACTTACCATGACAGCCAATCCGGCCAACATGATCGCGAATACAAACCATTTCGTTAAACGCATGAGATGTTTCTCCTTTTATTGAGTGTTAGGAATAAGTCACACAAGCTTAAAAAACAGTTAAATCTAACGCGTTTGTACTAATGATTTATTAGATAAATGTTACCGTATTGTTAAATAGGCGAGAATCGGGCAGGGTTAAAATGTGGCTGAACTATTGATATTTAAGGAAATAAGGCAGTAGCTATGAAATTAAATGTGAATAATAATTTGTTAACAATAATTTTGAGAAATTAATCCTTTTGGCAGAGAAGAAATTATTTTTATATTCACCCCTTCTGAAAAAATAATGAAAAGAGGAATATGATTCGGGCCGTGGTTTTTGATTTAGGAAAAGTGTTGGTTCATTTTGACTGGAAACGTAACGTGACGGCGATGACGCAACGTTCGGCTAAGTCGTACGAAGAGATTTTGAAACTTGTCACGCAAAGTTCGTTAGCGCTGGATTTCGAGCTTGGGAAAATTTCAATTGAAATTTTTTTTAAACAATTGCATCGATTGGTGGCCTATGAAGGAACCGTCGATGAACTGCAGCATTTGTGGAACGATATCTTCGAGCCAATGCAAAAACACATCGATCTCATTGAGATTTTAAAGCCAAAATATTCCGTCGGATTGATTTCCAATACGAATGCCTCTCACGTCAAATGGATCGAAGAACGCTACGGATTTTTACATCGATTTGATGTACGAGTATATTCCCATGAGGTTGGGTTGATGAAACCGGATCGGGTGATTTACGAATTGGCATGTTCGAAGCTGGATGTGGCTATGCCGGAGGCTTTGTTTATTGACGATCTTTTGGTCAATGTGGAAGGCGCGAAAAAAGCGGGCATGCGGGCGATTCATCTGACGCCCGAAACTGTATTGATTGATGAATTACGGCGCGAGAAAATTTTATCGTAGATAATAATTCATCCGTACATTGATTCCCGAATGAGGATCGGTCGCATTGCCGAATTCTTCATATACAACGCACGTGATGTTCCATGCAGTATTCAAACGATAATTCATATCAAATGAAACAGTTGATAAATTTTTAGTGCCGGCCCCGGCATTACTCCACTTATAAGCGTTAAATGCCGCTGAAATTCCACCGTCTAATTTTCCATCAAGAAAATTTTTGTTCCAGTATACGCTTGCTTTGACATTGTCGAGCCACTGATTGCTGGTATAACTGCCGGCAATTCCGCAATTAAATCGCGACCAGAAATAATTTCGATAATTTAATTGCACAGCGCCATATGTCAAGCCGTCGTTACCGATCCGCTTTTTGAAAGCCGGGACAATTTCTATCGCGCCGATATTTTTGCGGTTAAAAAGCTGGTAGCGAACCGTGCCGCCGAACAGAGTTTCTTTTTTTGTTTCGAAAAAGCGGTCCCATCCGATGCTGTCCGTTGGCGCCGGCGCATACGCCCGTCGATCATGATATTCGGCAAACAGACGTACGCTGAAATTTCTATTGATTCGATACAACAGCGCATTTTGAGAATAGCCGATCAACGAACGATTAGTGATATACTGATTACGTGAACTAAAACGCCATTGCAATGACGGGCGATATTCTCCGAAGAGATACGCTTTGCTTAATTTAGTCTCACGCAATTGTTCGGAAGTAAATCCTGTTCCGAGTATCCACGTTTTGCGATCGTAAGTCACGCTTCCTCCGGCGTTGTAGCCTAATCCTTCGAAACGATTGGCATATTCATCGTGAATTTTTCCACCGAAAGCCGATACGCGCCATACGTTGTTTACTATCATATTTTCTACAACAGCTCCGTTGATCGGATACGCGTCGACATTCGTACCCAGCGGAACAACACGTCCCAGTTTAATTTCACCGTGAAAAATTGAATAGGAACCGTACAATTGTCTGACAATATAACGGTTTTTAAATTGAGCGCTGCGATCAAGAGTGGGTGTTGTCGTCAGACCTGTTTTCTGGTAAAAATCTCCACGAAATTGATATCGGATCGTCTGTCCGTCATTGGAGAATGAACGATAGTTAAGCATTCCGTAATTGGTAAAACTGTTGAGTTGCGGCGACAACGACGCGCCTTCAGAATAGTAATTCCATCCAACTGAAAAACGTCCGACGAGATTATTGTTCGATCCGGCAATTTGGCTGAATGCCGAAGTTGTTGCGGCAAACAAATAAAGTATGATCAATTTTTTCATAATAATTCAAATGACGTTAATCGTCATGCCCTTCGCCTTTATGATCGAAATCGTGACATTCACGACAAGTATAGGTTGAATAGTTTGGCGCCTGGCGATGACAGGTTTCACAACTGCGGCGATGATGGCCGGTGAGCGAAAACCATTCGTCTAAATGAGGATAGTTGTCCCACGCGTTTAAATTGTGGCATGAGAGACAGTCGCCGAAAATTTTGTACTGGTTATGATCCGTGGTCGCACCGATCGGAACGTGGCAATCGCCGCATTCCTGGATAGCCGGCATTTTAAAAGTGATCAGATTTTTGTGGCAACTGGCGCAATCGAGTCCTTTGTGCGCGCCCGTCATAAAAAATGTTTGATCGTCGTGAGTGAAAATCGAGGGCGCCCAGGCATTTTCATTATGACAGCGTTCACAGTCGACGCCGAGCTGAGCCTGATGCGGGTCTTCATGGCACATATAACATTCACGAACCGTTGCGTTGAACTTGCCTCCCGCGTGACAAGCATTGCAGGCAATCTGCTCGTGGGCGCCAATTAGAGGAAATCCCGTACGCGCATGATCAAAATCGATCCTGGGTTTCAAAATTTTCCACGATTCGGTTGTGTGACATGCTTCGCATGGGACATCAAACGTTTTGTGCGGAATTTTGACGAACGGCGTGTCCGGCAACAAACTAGTGTCCAATGAAATTGTATTATCGGGCTTGGCCGGTAAATTGTTCCATTCAAACGCCATTACCAAAAATGCTGTAAAAAAAATCATTTTCATTTGATTTCAAACACTCCTTCATGTTGATCGGGATGGCAGGCGGCACATTCCGTGCTGATCGGCTTGTACAGAGTATTCAACGTATCCGCTTTGATCGTAGTTTGTAGGTGGCATTTATTGCATGCGACTTTTTGATGTGCGCCGGTCAGTGCGTAGCGCGATTGTTTATTGTGATCAAAAATCGTCGGCTTGAACGCATCGTTGGTGTGGCAATTTTCGCAATAAGTTTTCGGATGAGCGGTAGTAGCGTCGGGATGTTGAGTAAGTTGTCCTTCATGAATATCAGTGTGGCAGTGTTCGCAGAATTTCGAAACAGGTTTGTATAAAACGCGTTTGAATTCCGTCGTCGCATCGACCATCGGATGACATTGGTCGCAGGTAACGTTTTGATGTTTGCCTAACAATGGAAATCCTGAATCTTTGGCGTGATCAAAAATCAGATCTTTCCATGCCGATGTTTTATGGCAGATGTTGCAATCATTATTTTTTAATTTTTCCGCAAATTGGCCGCGATGGATGTCTTTGTGACAGGCGCTGCAACGCTGATCGAAAAACTTGAGTGCGATGAAATTTGAATCGGCCGTCGCCTTGAAACCCGTTCGATCTTTAAATTCCTTTGGAGATAATTTTACGTGGCATTTGATACATTCGGTTTTTTCGTGAGCGCCGGTCAACGGGTAACGGCTCTCCGTTGTATGCCTGGCGAGGGTAAAGAGCGATGGATGGAATCCGAAGACGTCATGACACGATTCGCATTTGCCCTTATCCGCTCTCGCGGCCAGTTGTCCAGCGTGTGCGTCGGCGTGACAGTCCGTGCACTCTGCAAATTTCATATTTTTGTAAACGGACGGCTTTTTAGGATCAGGCTGATGGCAACGTTCGCAGGCCACTGTCGTATGTTTTCCTACTAATGGATAACGTGTCAGAGAGTGGTCGAAGGATTGATTGCGAATATTTCGCCAGTCTGAAGTCACGTGACACGACGTGCAGTTTTGGCCAAATTTGTTTTCATGCGGATCGGCATGGCAAGGAGTACAGTTTGAAAAATTAAGCGGTTTGTATTTAAAATAATCGAGGTCAGTTTTTCCATCCGGTTTTTTCTTCGAATCGTTTACGGGAGCGTGGCATTTTACACATTCTACAGACAAATGTCTACCGGTTAACGCATACCGTGCTTTTTGATGATCAAATTTAGCGGAAGACGATTGTTTCCAATCCTGGAAATCATGACACTTTGAACAATCATCGAATTGACCGCGATGTTCATCAAAATGGCATGAACGGCAATCTTGAAAAAGTCCGAGAAAAGTTTGTTTTAAATTTAACCCATCTTTTACCCGTTGGATCACACCCTGATCTTTGATAAAATCGGGTTGATGGCAGGCTTCGCACTTATCGGTTTTATGTTTTCCCTCGAGTTTGTAACCGGTTAGATCATGATTGAATTTTTCTTTCGACGGTTTCCATTCAACCATGATGAATTTCCGTCCATTGTGATCGCGGTGGCATTCGTAACACAGTTTTCCCTGCACTTCTGTAGAAGCATGATAGCCGGTCTTTTTTTCAATACGGTTTTTTATCAACGAATGGCAATCGATACATTTGGAATTTTCAATTTTCTTTCCAAGATCGTGGCATTGCGTACAGTTGTCAATGCCTTCGAGATGTGCATGCGATTGGGCCAATTCACCGGGAGAAAATTGAGCGTAGACACAGACTGGAATTATAAGAACATTGAGAATAAATGTAATGAGGAGTTTCATTTTTTATTTCAGATTAGCCAAAGCTTGCCGGGCTTTTTGTGCGATGTCGGAATTCGGCGCCGCCTCAATCGCCCGATTCCAGAATGTTCTAGCTTGATCGTTGCGGCCACTATGCGAATGGATGACACCTATATTATATAAAGCCGTGCTATGGTTCGGATTACTTTTGATGACCGTATTCAACTCAGCAATTGCTTCATCGGATCGATTGGTATTGAACAAGCAAACGGCATAATCGGTTCGTACGTCGTTATCTGTCGGGCGTAATTGGAGTGCTGTACGGTACGGTTCGACAGCATCTGCAAAATTTCCTGCATCAAAAAGCAAATTACCCAATTGAACCCAATGATCGGTGTCGGTTGGATTCGATTTCAAATGTTCTCTGAGTTGATCGGCTTGAACTAATTGATCATGGTTGGCCGGCATGGTTTTACCGTCAATGGAAGAAATGCTGGTCTGTAAAGAAGCCGTGTCTTCATTGGAAACCGGCTTAGATTTAGGCAACTGGAAATAATTGTATCCTGCAAAAACTAACAACGTTATTCCGAGGGCGACAAGTCCCAGAGTTTTTTTGTCTTTCATGAATTTCCTTGGATTGTTAAATGGTGAATAAAGGTCAATCTATTCTGTAAATATCCAACCGTAACCAAACAAAAACGCTGCCACAATATGAGCGATCATAATTATGAACATGACTACTGCAAACGGTAAATGAAACATATGCCAATAGCGAAATAGTTTCTGCGTGACCGTGAGATTAGCCAATTGTCTTTGTAAGTGAGATTTTTCAGCAATGGCATTGACCACTTCGGCGGATGCCGATCCGTTTTGGTGCGACAGCGACGCAATCAGAGACCGAACGCGAACATCGTGACGTAAGTTTTGTATGACGAGTTTTGGGAAAGTTGTAATTAGCGATGCTTTCGATGATTCGATCAGTTCACTGGAAATGGCGTCGATGTGAGCTATAAACTCTATGGGTATTTTAAATTCATCCAATAATTTTTTTCGAAGTGCGTCAATCTGTTTTTCAAGTTCGTAAGAAGTAATCTCGCGGCCGGTTACGGTTTTTGGAATTTGCAAGTATAGATATCGCCCAATCACTCCGCTTGCAACAACGATCATCATGCACCAAAAACTCACACCCACAATGCCTCCAAACTTAAATGCTGTGTGATAGACGATCAATGCGGGGCCAATCAGGCACAAAAAAATATGCAGTTCCAGTACATGCTTGATCATTCCGACCTTGGCTAGCAATTTCCAACGTTTTCTGAGCGAGTACATGACTACGCCGAATGTCATCAGGAAAGCGCCGATGAATCCCATTCCATGTCCCCAAAATCCGGTGGGGCTAAGGGTAGAATGCAACGCATGTTCATGCCGGTCCGGCACATCGGTAGCATAATAACTCCATCCGTAAATTCCGATCCATGCGACAATCAGAATTCCAATGACCGTCAATGAGAGGATGTAAATGCTGTGCAATGTTCGGTTCATGCGGCGATCATCCGGTCTTTGTGAGTAAATTCTATTCCGATTTTTTTAAGGAACGGCGTCGGCATTTCGCCGCCCGCGAAAATGAAAATGAAATCGTTGGTTATTTCAAGTGAGCCTTCCGGTGATTGAATGGTTATGCTGTGATCACGAATGTCTGAAACCGAAGATTGGTAATAAATTTTGATCAGGTTTTGTGTTTCAGCTTCACGGACACGGTCCTGATTTTTGGATTTGGCGCGCTGGAAGTCCGTGCCGCGATTGATCAACGTAACGGTCGTTCCATGTTGCTTGGAAAGTGCGATCGCAGCTTCGATACCGCTGTCGCCGGCGCCGACGACCATACAATGCATGTGTTTATACCGTACGGCTTCAAGAAGTTGGTAAGCGACTTTAGACGATTGTTCTCCGGGTACATTCAGTTTTCGCGGAGTTCCGCGACGACCCAGCGCTAACACAACATGTTCGGCATCGTAACGATTTCCACCTGAAGTGACAACCGTCAGCGCTCCTTCATGGTGAATCACATCTTCAAGGCGTTCATTGCAAGTAACTTTAAGAGAAGTTTTCTGAATAATGTCCGACCAGAGCGTTAATAAATCTTCTTTGGATAATTCGCGTTTTTTGAGCACGCCATATTGCGGAATTTCGACGGGCATGGTCATCACGAGTTTCTGACGCGGGTAACTTAAAATGGCGCCGCCCGGTGTTTCTTCTTTCTCAAGCAGGAGATAATTTAATCCGTTTTTCTGAGCCATGAGCGCGGCGCTGAGACCGGCCGGACCGGCACCGATAATAATAACGTCATGCCGTGAAGGATTGTTTGTTTGACGGGGCGAACTTTTAATTTTTTCGGAAATATGTTCAATAACCGATTTGCCTTGATAGATTGCATTACGCAGCAGTGCCATCCCGCCGAGTTCCCCGATAAGATACACATTCGGAACATTCGATTGGAAAAATTCATCCAGTAGAGGTAATTCAGCAGTTGATTTGGCGGGATCGAGCACAATGCGAATGCCCGAGACAGGGCAGGCTTCCGCGCAAACACCATGGCCAACGCATTTACCGGGATAAACCAATTCGGCCATTCCGTCGATCATGCCGAGCGCATGTTCCGGGCATGCAATAACACATGCCGCACAACCAATACATCGGGATTGATCGATCAGCGGATGTTGGGCAACAGGTTTATCATGCCCCAGTGCAATGGCCTCCTGCTTTTTGGCCTCAAATGTTTTTCTTTTCTTTTGGGTAAACCAAAGATAGGGAATAAACACTAACGCAAATAATAATAGTGAGAGCGACAGAGTAAGCAACGATTCGTTCATTGTTTTCCATAGTTGCAGTCCAAAGTTGCCAGAATATTATACTAAAATAGTTGCGGAGTAAAAATTAAAAATCTTTAATGTGGGTTTCAAAATGAGATGAGTTCTCAATTGCTTTAAAGGAGATTTAAATGGGGAATTGGCATGATCTACAAATAATTTTTAGTGAGTTGCTTTTTGAGAAATTCGAAAGCTGATTCGGGTGTGTCGGCAAAATGGAAGAGATCGAGATCTTCCGAACTGATCATATGATGCCGAACCATGGTATCGAAGTTAATGACTTCCTTCCAATATTCTGATCCGTAGATCACAATCGTCAGCGGTTTTTCGATTTTTTTGGTTTGCACAAGCGTCAGAATTTCAAAAAGTTCATCCAGAGTTCCAAATCCTCCTGGAAAAACTACCAATGCTTTAGCCAAATAAGCGAACCAAAATTTGCGCATGAAAAAATAATGGAATTCAAAATTGAGTTCCGGTGTGATGTAACTATTAGGTATCTGTTCGAATGGCAATTCGATATTCAACCCAATCGAAGGACCGCCTGCTTTTTTTGCTCCGCGGTTGGCTGCCTCCATCATCCCGGGGCCGCCGCCGGAACATACAATAAATCTTTTCTCACCGGACAATGAGCGGGACCATTTGGTTAATAAATGAGCTAATTGCATGGCGTCGCCGTAATACTGAGACATATCCAGATCGATTTTAGCATATTCCAATGTTTGTAAAAGTTTCCGGGAGGGATTTTTTTCCCTGGAAACTTTTTTACGTAATTCACTATAGCGTTTTTTCGCTGTTTCCGGATCGGGAGTTCGGGCCGAACCGTAAAACACGACAGTGTCGCGCACACCGATTTTGCGAAAACGCCGAAGCGGTTCATGCAGTTCGCTTAACATCCTGATTGTTCGGGCCTCCGGGCTGTGAAGAAATTCAAGATTTTCGAATGCTTTGACCGGAATGTTTTTGTGATTGAGATGGGCGTGTTTTTTCTTAGCAGCCATAGGGCCTTTCAAGGTACTTGAAAAAGTGTTGAGGAATGTCTAATGTGTCTGGAAAATCTATAGAAACATCGCCTGTTTGTCAATTCCTTTTCATGGATCTTCCTAAATTATCTTTGCAAATTCCGCGCTATCACCGGGTCATCGTGCGATGGTTCGGACAGATTATCTTGAGTATATTACGATGGAACGTTTCGGGCCCGATACCGGACATTCCGAAATTTGTGGCCATTGCCGCACCGCATACCAGTAATTGGGATTTTGTTGTCGGCATGGCTGCGCTGATGGCGCTGGACATTAAAGTATGCTGGCTTGGCAAAGACACGATTTTTCGCTGGCCGTTCGGAACATTATGGGAAAAACTCGGTGGAACGCCCGTCGACCGCTTTCATCCGAATGGCGTGGTTGGGCAATGCATTGATCTGTTTGGACGACATGAACAATTTATTCTCGGTCTTTCACCGGAGGGAACACGAAAAAAAACAGAACGATGGCGAACTGGATTTTATTATATCGCGATTGGAGCCAACGTGCCAATTCTTTTGGTTGCATTCGACTATCCAACGCGCATCCTGCATATCGGCGAACTTTTTTACCCAACGGGTAATGCGGATAACGATATTCATTTTATGCACGATTATTTTTTAAATTTCAAAGGTAAATATCCGGATCAGTATTAAACTGCAAAACTCAAAGGAAAATTTTTTTAAATGAATCCATGGAAAAGCTTACGGGAGTTACCTAAGGAACTGTGGGTAATTTTTACAACCACATTGGTCAATCGGACGGGGACTATGGCTTTGCCCTTTTTGGTGTTATACCTGACACGTAATTTGAATTTTTCATCGGATCAGGCTGCATGGGTATTTATTGGATACGGCATTGGGGCACTGGTATCCGCTCCGTTTTCAGGAAGGTTATCCGATTTTCTCGGCCACAGAAAAGTTATGCTTTTATCGCTTTTTTTGTCATCGATAGTCATGATGGCGTATCCTTTAGCCCAAAGTTTCGCAGTTGTATTTGGAGCCACTGTCACATGGGCGATGATGAGTGAAGCTTTTCGTCCCGCCAGCCTTGCCGTCATTACGGATATGACTCAGCCCGGGCAGCGAAAATCAGCATACGCTCTTCAACGGCTCGCTATTAATATCGGTATGAGCATCGGTCCGGCGGTCGGGGGTTTTTTAGTATTAGTGTCGTATCCAACGCTTTTTATAGTAAATGGGGGATTCGCTTTAATGGCCGGATTTGTCCTGATGTTTGCACCGTGGCGAATTATTTCTCACGATATGACGATCCAGACCCAACACCACGAAGGAATAGCCTATAAAGATAAACGGCTCATGTATTTCTTGATGGCTGTTGTGCCGGTAGTGATGGTTTTTTTTCAGCACGAATCGTCGATGCCTTTGTATTTGGTCAACGATCTCCATTTGCATGAATCGGCCTACGGGATTTTGTTTACGATCAATACGGCGTTGATTATTGTTGCGGAAGTATGGCTCAATATGAAAATGAGCCATTGGAAACATAGCCATACTCTTGCGTTGGGTGCCGTATTGGTCGGTTTAGGTTTCGGTGCTATGATTTTGACAGTCGACATGTGGACGGTAGCCGGGTCGGTTGTGATATGGACTTTTGGCGAAATGATTTTGTTTCCAGGATTGGCGGCATATATGGGAGAAATAGCGCCGCCTAACCGCAGAGGCGAATATATGGGTTATTATCAGATGACCTTCAGCCTCGCCTTTATTCTCGGGCCATGGATCGGCATTCAGATTTATGAACATTGGGGACCGGACGTTCTTTGGATCGGTATGCTGGGCTTAGGCGCAGTATCCGCAGGTATGTTGGGGCGAATTCGTTCAAATCACGTTAATTCATAACGCAAAAAAACTCTAAGTTTTTTTGTAACTTATCTAACTACGCAACGTAGTAGACTTATATGAAAAAGTATTATTTTACATTTGATCCGCGCCAAACCGGATTGCGAAAAATCTTTGGTGATCTTGAAGCCGATATTATGGAAGTGCTTTGGAATAGCGGCCGTTTGACTGTCAGAGACGTTTTTGAAAAATTGAAACTTAAACGCCGTATTGCGTATACCACGGTTATGACCGTCATGACGCGGCTTGCGCAGAAGGGCGTATTGAAAAAAATTAAAGATGGGAATGCATTTATTTATGAGCCTATTCTGACGCGGGAAATATTTACTCAAACAACCTCCCAAACTATTCTCAAAGGATTGCTTTCCGACTTTTCGTTGCCCTTATTAAGTCAGTTTGTGGATTCGCTGGAAAAAGAAGATCCTCAGAAAATTCATGAACTATCTAAGTTAATTGACGCCAAATTAAAAAAACAAAAAAAATAGTATGTTGAGCCAGTATTACGTCGATATTCTGACTTTCTTAAGTTTTTTTATTGTGAATCCAATCGGGTGTGGTTATGTACTTTTCCTGCAGAGTTTACTGTGTTTGCTGCTATTGGTATTTGTGATTCGATTATGGACGCACGGATATTCAATGAAAAAATTAATTCAACAATCGGTCAAGGCCGATAGTGTATTGCACGATAGCATGTTGTCAGTTGCATCGGCTATGAAATTTCACATTAATCCGGATCTTCGAATCATTACCAATGAGATACCGGTATTTACCGCCGGGCTTTTGAAGCCGGTAATATTTATAACACCATTGGTATTAAGAAATTTGAATGAATGGGAATTAAGGCAGGTATTGGCCCATGAACTTGTGCATGTTAAGCGCCGGGATAATTTAAGGAAATTTTTGCAAAAAGTAATGGCCACAACTTTTTTGACATGGATATCTTACGCTATCAGTCTGGCGATATTTTACCGGGCGCTTGATGAACGTTTTGATTTTGCCGGCCTCATGCTCTCTGTATTGTTGGCACAAATAATGATTTTATTTTTTAATCGTTATGTGGAACCGGCGTTTGTTCTGTTTTATGAACAAACATGCGACGAAATCGTTTCGAAAGTTTTTAATCGGCCGTTGGAACTGGCGTCGGCCCTTGTTAAAGTGTGGAATTTATCACTCGGAAATGAAATGGCGGTTCCGGTGATTGCAAGCTCAGCTACGGCGTCGCTTGAAAAACGCTTAGATCGCCTCATACATCAAGGAAAAGGTAATCGTTTTGTTCGTTATCGACGCATGATTATCGGATTAGTCGTTATTGCGATTGGAATTTGGATCATCAAATTTCATTCGGAGAATCAATTGGAATGGTCGACAGGGCACGGTAAGCGAACACATTTGTGTTATTCAGGCTGTTCACAATAAATTTTTTTAAAGTAATTTACTACACAGTGTAGTAATTTTTTTAAAGGAGTGACATATGAGATATGTACTATGGATTAGTGTACTGATTACAGTCGCCTGCAATAATCCTGATATTGAAAAGGAGAGAAGAGAGCTTTTAAAACTGCATGAGCGGCAACGGACGGCGCATCTTGAAGAAAATATCGATCTATTGGCATCGGAACAGGCGGATACGCTGCTCTTTATCCGAAATGGCGAATTGGGGTTTCGCACAAACCGGCAAATGCGCGAAAATTTCAAACGCTATTTTGATCGTGTTGAATTTATAAAGTGGGATGATATCGCCGAGCCCATCATCGAAATTTCTGATGATGCAAGTATGGCCAGTACCTTTGTCCAGAAAATCGTAATCCTAAGCTACCAGAATGAGCAAGGACAGTCTGTAATCGATACGACGGTTTTTGCCTGGACAACGCTGTATCGAAAACGTGCGGATGAATGGAAACTAATTGCAATGACATCCACTCAAAAATGAAGGTTTTATCAATGAAACTTTTTTTAATCTTTTTCTATCCCTGCTTGTTATTTGCCCAAGAACAAGACGCGCTTAAGCTGTATTATGAAGTGCTTGATGCGTACCAAAACCGAAACTATTCACTAGCTGAAACAAAATTGTACCGGCTTGAGCAATTAATTCCCAGCGATACTGAAATTTATTATTTGATGGCTCAAGTACACGGCTGGCAAAATCAAAAAGACAAAGCACTTCTTAAATTGAAACAAGGTATTGCTATGGGAAGCGATTTTGTTCTGAATGCGCCCACCGATAGCGCCTTTTATTCATTTCGAAATGATAAAGAATTTATAAGGCTTTTGAAGGAAATCGACGCGTTGCGCAAACCGGTTAATAACAGTATCGTTGCGTTCACTATTAAAGAGCGCGACCTCATTCCGGAAGGAACGGCGTTTGACGATTCGACAGGGCAATTGTTCATCAGTTCATCCTACAAACGCAAGGTCAAACGGATTTATCCCGATGGAAGCAGCGATGACTTTGTGGCTGAAAAACAAGACGGATTACTCGGCGTGGTAGGAATGGAAGTCGATGCCCGGCATCGCGTGATCTGGGTTAACAGTTGCCGGAATCCTAATATGCCGATTGCCGAAGGCATCGGCGAAGAACAGTTAACGACGATTGTTCATCAATTCGATTTACGTACCGGCCAATTGATCCGTAAATATCCCGGACCAAAAGGCGATCATTTTTTTAACGATCTGACAGTCGATCAAGAAGGCAATGTGTACATAACCGATTCACAATCCGGAGAAATTTTTTGGATCAATCATGCACGGGATTCATTAGAAATATTCCTTAAACCGGAAAGGGCGGTTTTTTTGAACGGAATCACCAAATCTTCAGATGGAAAATATTTATTCGTTGCAGACGCTTTAGGAATCATGATCATTGATAGAGTGACACGTGATTATCGTTTTCTAAAACATCCTGAATTAATTCCGCTCGGCGGAGTCGACGGTCTTGCGTTCTATGATCGAATTCTGATCGCCCATCAATCCGGTGTTGTTGGAAGGATTAAAAAATTTCATTTGAGTCCGGATATGAAGAACGTGACCGGTGTAACGATCATTGAAGCCAATAATCCGCACTTCGATCAGGCGACGACGGGTGAAATTGGAGGCGATTGGTATTACTATATTGCCAATGCGCAGTTAAGGAGCGGTTTTGATAACAGAAAAATTAAACCATACGATCAGCTCAAAGATGTTGTCATTCTGAAAACAAAATTAAAATAAACGGGAACCATTTTTCTAAAAAGGCGTAGGTTACTACGCCTTTTTTTATTTTCCTTAGTTTTATAAACTAAAAAAATCCGAATCGAACAAAAAAATGGATGTTGGCAGATTTCTTTTTTACATTGCTGCCTAAATTAATGTCAACTGCTGATGGAAAATTTACTATTCATAGCTAATACCGTCCTTCCGGTTTTTTTAATCGTATTTCTCGGAATTTTCTTACGAAAAATCGGGTTGGTCAATGACAATTTCGTTAATCTTTCTTCACGAATTGTATTTAATGTTTCTCTTCCGGTGTTGGTGTTTTTAGAATTATCGCGGTTGGATATCCATGCAACCTTTGAATTGAATCAAGTAATCTTTGTTTATGTAGGTACATTAATCTCTTTCATAATGAGTTGGCTGTTGTCAAGACCGTTCATTCAGGATGGGCGAGACAGGAGCGTCTTTATCCAGGGAAGTTTTCGGGGAAATTATGCTGTTATCGGACTGGCATTGGTTGCTAATTTATTTGGAGAAGAACACCTCGGCAAAGCATCGATTGTATTGGCATTTATTCTTCCGTTGTACAACGTTTTGGCTGTGATTGCGTTGACAGTGCCGATGCGGCATGAACGCAGCTTGAATATTTCAGATGCGCTTTGGGAGGTTGCTAAAAATCCTTTGATCATTGCAGTATTGATATCGCTCCCTTTTATATATTTTAAAATCAGTATTCATCCGATTCTTTCCAAAACCGCCGGGTATCTTTCGGCTCTCACGCTTCCGATGGCTTTAATCGGCATTGGCGGGGCGCTCAATTTTGAAGAAGTTAAACGCGCTTCTAAAATAGCTTTTTCCGCATCAGTACTCAAAATTATAATTACACCTCTCCTGTTGACGTATTTTGCTTATCTCTTCAATTATTCCGGAGTAGATATCGGTATTATGTTTATTTTGTTTGCGTGTCCGACGGCTATTGTGAGTTTTGTCATGGCTGAAGCTATGGGCGGCAATTCAAAGCTTGCCGGTAATATTATTCTAATTTCTACATTAGGCTCAATTCTTACGATTTCAACCGGTTTATACATTTTGAAATCCGGTCGCCTTATTTGAATGACCTGTTTAGGGTATTCTGATTTCCTTGATTGATTAATTGAGTTTCAATAATTAGTTTGTTAACCACAAATTCATGACCTATGAAAACAACATTGCTTCTTTTACTGTTTGGGATTGGAGCATTGTTCTCACAAAACCCCACAGTTGTTATACACACAGAACTGGGTGATATTCGCGTAGAAGTTTTTGTGAAACAAGCGCCGATTTCTGCAGAAAATTTTCTCATGTACGTCGACGAAGAGTTGTATGTCAATTCCGTTTTTTATCGTGTTGTAACGATGAAAAACCAACCGAACAATCCTGTTAAAATCGAAGTCATTCAAGGCGGATTGTTTTCAGATGACAAAACCCGTTACTTTCCTATCGAACATGAAACAACAGAAAAAACGGGTATTCATCATCTTGACGGCGTTATTTCCTATGCACGAGCAGAGCCTGGTACGGCCGGATCAGAATTTTTTATTTGTGTTGGCGATCAGCCGGAACTCGATTACGGAGGCAAACGCAATCCTGACGGACAAGGTTTTGCGGCTTTTGGCCGCGTCATCGAAGGCATGGAAGTAGTGAAGAAAATCCATCAACAGCCTGAAGAAGGCCAATATTTAAAACCTCAGATTAAAATTTTAAACATTGTGCGTGAAAAATGACTATGCTAATTTCGGTCAAACTTAATGAGACATAAGGACGATGATCGTCATTAACTGAAATTGTTATTTACAACCATCAAAGGAAAATCATGTTATGAGAGTATTAGCGATTGTATGGATAGTAATGACCATGTGGTGTTCTCTTTATGCACAACAAACGGAATATCCAACTGAAAAGTTTTATACCGATCCCGATGTCAAAACTCGCGACCATGTTCTGGATATTGAACGATTAAAACTTGACGTATCGTTCGATCCTCCCAAAGGCATAGTTAAAGGTAAAATTACTCATTATTTCAAACCGATTCGTAAACAAGTGGACAGTATTGCGTTTGATGGAATCAAACTTACAATCATCAAAGCGACATTAGGCGGTAAAGACGTTAAATTTAAAAACACCGGTTCACAGATTATAATTTATCCACAACCGGCGTTGACATGGAACAGCAAGGACAGCATCAGTTTCGTGTATGAAGCGCACCCGCGCTCTGGAATTTATTTTGTTGGCTGGAATGATCAGCGTAATATCAGTCAAAAACAGATCTGGACGCAAGGCGAGGACATTGATCACCGTAATTGGATGCCTTTATATGACGATCCCAGCGATAAAATGATCACGGAAATGATCGTCACATTTGACAAAGATTATCAGGTTTTATCCAACGGGAAAAAAATTTCAGAGAAAATTAATAAAGACGGAACCAAGACGTGGCATTATGCTATGTCCAAACCGCATGCCAGTTACCTCATGATGCTCAGCATTGGCCGGTATGATATTAAAACCGTTTATTCCAAACGCGGTGTTCCCATTCATCTTTATTATTATCCCGGCGAAGTTGAAAAAATGGAATGGACGTACAAATATTCTGCCGCAACGATGGATTTTTTGGAAGAAGCGATTGGCATTCCTTATCCTTGGGAATCGATGGCCAATATTCCCGTCCAGGATTTTGTAACGGGTGCAATGGAAAATACGACGGCCGTTTTATACGGCGAATTCTGGTACGTCGACAAACGGGCGTATCTTGATGATTTCTACGTTGACACGGACGTTCATGAACAAGCGCATCAATGGTTCGGCGACCTGATCACTATGCACAATTGGAAGCATCTCTGGTTGCAAGAAAGTTTTGCCACGTACTATGCCAAACTTGGGGTACGTAAATTTTTCGGAGAAGATTATTATCAGTGGGAAAGACGCAGCGAGCAAACAAAATCATTGAACGCAGGAAAATCGGATCGTCTGCCGATCATGCACACTCAAGGCGGCGTTCCACGCGTGTATGACAAAGGTTCAGCCGTTCTCGATATGATGGCATATGCGTTTGGAAACGAGGAACTCAGCCGCGTTGTATATCATTTTCTGAGCCATCATCGTTATGATAATGTCGACACGCACGATTTTTATAATTCGTTCCTTGATACGCTCGGCGTCACGCCTGATTGGTTTTTTGATCAATGGATTTATCGCGGCGGCGAACCGCATTATGAAGTAAGCTACCGTGACGTTGTATGGCAGGGAAATCGCCAGACTGAAATTACGGTCAATCAAATTCATCCCACCGACGATTTGGTGAAACTTTTTAAGATGCCGATTGTATTCGAAGTTTATTACGAAGATGGCTCGTCCGATCACGTCAAAGAATGGATCGACAAAGCGTCGACGAAAGTGACCATTCCAAATGCAAAAGGCAAAACCGTCAGTTTTGTTTTATTTGATCCAGGAAGCATTATTCTGAAAGATGTTACTTTCGATAAATCGTTAAACGAATTGAAAGCACAGGCGCGCCGTGCTCCTAATATGATTGATCGTTACGATGCATTGGTGGCGCTGCGTAATTTTGATTTTGATGAAAAAAGAGATTTACTGGTCGAATTGTTTGGTAAAGAAACTTTTCAGGCAACAAAGAGCGAGATTGTATTACAATTGATCAATGATCCTGACCCGAAGAGTATGAAACTGATTGGCCGTGCTCTGGCTGATCCGGACGCGGAAGTTCGCCGTACTGTTATTCAAAACGTTCAAATGATTCCCAACGAAATGCTGACTGAATACGAAGCGCTGCTCAAAGATCCGTCATATGACAATATATGGTACAGCCTGATTAAGCTGACGTCACTGTATCCGGCCAATACGTCCCGCTATCTCGATTTGACGAAAGACGTCAAAGGCATGGCCTACGCTGTACGTCTCAAATGGCTTGAAATCAGTTTAGCCTCCGGCAATGCCGATGCGATGAAAGAACTGATCGATTACACGAGCAATGCGTATGATTTCCGTACGCGTATGAGTACTTTTTATATTATGAAAAAATTGAATTATCTTGACGACACCGTCATTGGTAATTTACTGGATGCTGCCGTAAACGCCAATTCGCAATTGAGCAATGTTGCCACCAGTACGATCGGTTTTTTTACGCAACAGGAAACGATGCGTCTGAAAATCCGCAACTATTATTATGCTCATGATTGGGAAGATTGGCAACGTGAAATTATCGAAACGGTAATATTTTAAATAGGAACGCTGTATGGAAATCACGGACAGCAAACGTTTTCTTGAATTTTACGAGCGCGTACACGAACGCACGTTACGGGTGATTCGCTGTATCCCGCCGGATAAAATTGAATGGACGTACCAGGAAGGCAAGTTTACACTCGGCGATCTTGTCCGGCATCTCGGCGCGATCAATCGTTACATGTTTGCCGAAAACATTCAGTTGAAGCCGAGTCGTTACCCGGGACATGGTAAAGGATTGGCTGAAGGTTATGTGGACGTGCTTGCATTCTTTGAACAAATGCATCTGGAGTGTGTGGAGATCATTAAGGCGCTGACGCCGGAAGATTTACAAAAAAAATGCGTCACTCCCGGCGGCGTATCCATTACCGTATGGAAATGGCTGCGGTCGATGGTGGAACATGAAATTCATCATCGCGGACAAATTTATATTTACCTGGGCATGCTTAATGTGCCGACAACACCGCTGTACGGACATACTTCTGAAGAAGTGTACGAAAGAAGTCTTCATGGCTGACGCATCAAACATACGTCATCTGGTTCGTTTGCTGGACGATGAATCCGAGTCTATTAAAGAAACGGTCTGGAAAGAACTGTCCATTTTTGGCCCGTCGTTAATGGATGAAATCGTTACCCAAAACGTTCAGCTCGACCAACATCAGGAAGAGACTGTCAGAGCAATCATGGCTTATGAAAACCGCCAGTGGTTAAAATTACGCTGGCGGACGTGGTTTGATCTGGATGACGATAAAATAAAATTGGAGCGAGGTTTACTGCTGATCGCCATGTTTCAGTTGGGACGTTCCAATGAAAAAAAACTGAAAGTCTTGCTCGATGAATTGGCTGAAGAATATGCATCGAATCACTTTGAATACGACGTATTAACGCTGACCCATTTTCTTTTTAAATTAAAAGAATTTCGTGGCGAGAAAGACGATTATTACAATCCTCTGAATAGTAATCTTATCCGCGTTATTGAGACGCGACGCGGAATTCCGATCAGTCTTGCCTGTTTATATATTTTGATTGGTCACAGATTGAAATTGAAAGTGGAAGGATGCAATTTTCCCGGTCATTTTCTTGCGCGAATTCTGGTGGGCGATCAGCGCGTCGTTGTCGACTGCTTCAACGGCGGTAAACTCTTTTATGAAAAAGATTTGATCAATCCCGACAACCCGATTTTTTTCACGGACAACGATTTCAAAAGATTTGAATGTACCGCTGAAATTATTTTGATCAGAGTTTTACGTAATCTGATCTATGCTTATCAGCAAGCTGGCGACGAGGAAAATATGAAGCTGATGATTGAATTGGTCGATATGATGGATATAAATTTGGGAGAATAAAAAAAGCCGG
>JAIBAF010000012.1 GCA_019695335.1 bacterium | reverse complement strand
ATGATCGACATCCACTGTCCGGTACGCTATGGCTAAAGCAGGTAATTCTGACTCTTTCTGAATGATTTTACGGCGTTCCATTGTCTGAATATTTTCAGATAAAATCGTCGGCTGTAAAAAGTTACCTTTCGGAATTTTACCGAAATATTTTTCAGTAAGCGAAAGTGCATTTTCAAACGTGACATCGCCGGCGATCACGAGTACGATATTTTCAGGAACATAATGATGTTTGTAATAATCAAACATCTGGTCCCGGGTCATAGTATTGAGATCGTCCCACGTACCGATCACCGGAAATTTATACGGATGATTTTCGTACGAAAGATCGTATAACGTTTCAAATAATTTTCCAAAAGGCGAATCATCATACCGCAAACGTTTTTCTTCTTTAATGACTTCTTTTTCGGAGATTACGTTTGGTTCCGGCAAGGCAAGATTGATCAATCGGTCCGCTTCGATATCCATTAACGATTCAAGAAAATCTACGGGCACATTCGCATAATACGCTGTGTAATCATGCGATGTAAAAGCATTTTTAGTTCCGCCGGCGCGCTGAATCAGCCAGGAATTTTCACGCGGCTTGAAGCGATGCGTTCCCATCGAGTAACAATGTTCTAAATAATGGGACATGCCCGTCAAGCCCTGCTTTTCATTACGCCCGCCGACACGAAACCACACCATCATCGTACAAATCGGAAGGAAAGGGTTTTCATTGATCAGCAGTGTAAGTCCGTTAGGCAGTGTTTTTCTTTTGATGTCGATTCGTTTCATAAATTTTGAGCACACTAAGGCACAAGAATTAAGCGGTTGATGAACTTACTAACTGCCATGCCAGGCTTTGGCAATTTCACCGCCTTCTTTGGCTATGTGAATAAGATTGAATTTAATAATTTCAAAATGCGGACTGAGATCAAAATCGCCAGGGACAATCTGAGAAAAATTAATACCATCGATGATGGTAAAACCAACTTCGTTGAAAGCTTCTGCGATCAGTCCCGAACATACTTCATTCGAGGACGAAATGTCACCCAGAAATTCCGTATGATCGCGGTGTTTTTTGAAATACGAAAATAAAATATTCGAAATATTAATATGATCGTATTTTCGTCCAACATGTGAGACTGTAAAATCGCATACGCATTTTAATTGTGTGTCCGTCAATCCAACGGGCCGGCAGAGACGAATATTCAAATGGTTCAGTACATCGACTTTACTTATCGCTGTCCCTGTTGACGGTAATGGATCAATGATTTTGCCGTCGCCCACATACAGAGCCGAATGACTCCACGTGCTGTGCGTCACCGCCATGACTACACGGCTGATTAATTTATTACCTTCAACCAAAATCACGTCGCCCGGACGCAGCACGCGTTTCAGATTGTCCATATTATTGCGTGTGCGCAAATGATAGGACGCAAGGTCGCGGTTCAATCTTTCGGCAACTTTTGTTGCGGCATATTTCTGGATGATTTCCCAAAAACGTAACGGATTCATAAGCAGCCGGGTTAGGTTAGCGCAACATAATCATTTTGCCGTGCAGATTCAAGATTGATTCTATCGGATAGAATGGATATGTTAAAAAAATAACCGGGAATAAAAAATGAAGTCGTTGGCTGCCGCATTCTGCATGTGCGCATTATTGAGCTGTTCTTCTAACCACTATCTCACTCATGAAAACTGGAATTGCATCGAGAATCAAAGCGATGGAACGGACAAGATGATTTTGAAATTTGAAAATGCTTCGGTAACTACCAAAGCGGCGTCGATCAGTCTCAAAGGTTTTGTCTTAAAGAAAGATCAGACACCGATGGCGGGCGCTCGAATTCAATTCGGAGTATGGAAAACCGTCGAAGACGGCGCATTTTTTATTATTAGGGAAGAATTCGAGAGTGATGCATCAGGCCGGTTTGATTTCGTAACGACGCTTCAATCGGATGAATGGATGGTTATCGAATACGCCGATATATCCCGATTTTTTGAAATCGGTCAAGTTCTTCGCAAAATAGAATGTTCGGATGATTAATTTTGTTGTTCTACAATTTCTTTGATTTTGGACAAAACCATATCCCAGCCGCCGTTTTTACTTTCTTCGTACCGCTTTTGACCTTGAGCAACTTTGGAATAATCGCCTTGAGACACATACAAAGTTGTTTGATTTCCGGAAGGCTTCAATTCATACGTTACGGTCAAATAATTAGCCGGAATATCTTCGATATCGGAATTGGGATCGATGGCTGTAAATTGCAGTAGTTTTTCCGGTTCTAATTTGAGCAAGTGTCCTTTGACAAAAATCATTTCTTTGCCGTTGGCCATTCCTTTCCAAAGTACCGGGTTTCCGATTTTCCAGTCGCATAACACATCACAGCCGTACATGTATTGCCGGGTTATGGCCGGATTAATCAGCGCCTCCCAGACTTTAGAAACCGGTGCGTGAATGGTGACAACCGCATTGACAAAAAGTTCATCCATATATGTTCTCCTTTATTCAAAGTATGTTTGAATATAAAACCGGACGGCTCTGAACGATTGTAAAAACGCGACATTTTTTCTTTTCATTATAATTTTTTTTGACGTACCATTCTATAAATCACAGCTCATTTAATCTTTTTTAGCATGGAAACCAAAGCCTCCTCTCAGGCCGAACGTATCATGCGTGATTTATTTACTCTTGCCGGTATTGAGGTCAACGGTTCACGCCCGTGGGATATCCAGGTACATGACCCTCGCCTGTATGCAAGAATTCTGCATGCGCCTGAACTGACTTTTGGCGAGTCTTACATGGACGGCTGGTGGGATTGTGACGCTCTGGATGAGTGCATCCATAAAATGATGCTGGCCAATCTTGAAGAAAGAGTCGCAAGTAACTGGAAAGTGCTTTTTCGCATTCTTCAAAGCAGGCTGTTTAATATGCAAAATTCCTCCCGCGTATTCGAAGTTGGCGAGCGTCATTACGACCTGGGCAACGATCTGTATACAGCGATGCTTGACCGCCGGTTAAATTATACGTGCGCTTATTGGAAAAATGCAACTACCCTGGATGAAGCCCAGGAAGCCAAACTGGAATTGGTCTGTAAAAAAATTAATATACACAGCGGCATGCGTATACTTGAATTGGGCTGCGGCTGGGGAAGTTTTGCCAAATATGCCGCCGAAAAATACGGCGCTCAGATTACCGGCGTAACGGTTTCAAAAGAACAGGTGGCGCTGGGAATGGAATTGTGTAAAGGTTTACCGGTCGAACTTCGATTGCAGGATTATCGCGAAGTCAGCGGCCAATACGACGCCGTCATTTCCATCGGCATTATGGAACACGTGGGGTATAAAAATTACCGAACGTACATGGAAGTTGCCAGCCGCTGCTTGAAAGAGAGCGGTATCGCATTTATTCATACGATTGGCCGCAATGTAAGCGCCACTCGCATCAATGCATGGATGGACAAATATATTTTCCCGCACAGTATTATCCCGACGATCGGACAGATCGCCAAAGCCATGGAAGGAATTTTTGTGATTGAGGACCTTCATAATTTTGGGCCGGATTACGACCGAACGCTTCTCGCATGGTATCATAATTTTGAAAAAGCATGGCCGTCTCTTAAAACAAAATACGGTGAACGGTTTTTCCGCATGTGGCGCTTTTATCTGCTTAGTTGTGCCGGAAGTTTCCGGTCACGAACCAATCAGCTCTGGCATTTTGTGATGACCAAACCCGGCACGCCGCAGCCGGAATGTCGTTTTAGTTAAAAAAAATTTTATGGAATATCATGACGTCATTATTGCCGGCGGCGGACCTGCAGGATCCAGTTGTGCACGCAAGCTCAGGCAGGCTCAAGCAGACTGTATCATCCTCGACAAAGCCGCTTTTCCCCGCACCAAATTATGTGCGGGTTGGATAACACCTGAAGTCGTTAGCGATCTCGACATCGACGTCAAAACCTATCCTCATCGTATTCTTGCTTTTCCGGCCATGCATGCATTTATATTCGGAATCCCTGTCAAAGTACCGACGCTACAGTATTCTATCCGCCGCTATGAATTTGATCACTGGCTTCTGCAACGCTGTGGCGCGCCGTTAGTCCAACACGAAATTAAAAATATTCGCATGGAAAACGGACAATACATCATCGACGACCGTTATGCTTGTAAGTACCTTGTTGGTGCTGGCGGCACGAATTGCCCTGTTTCCCGAACTTTTTTTCAAAATGTTAATCCACGATCGAAAAAATCATTGATTGTGTGCCGCGAGTTGGAGTTTCAGCACGAAGTCCGTGATGATCGTTGCTTATTGTGGTTTTTTGAGAATAAATTGCCCGGTTACAGCTGGTTCGTTCCGAAAGCCGATGGTTATGTCAATGTAGGCATCGGTGGTTTTGAGGAAACGCTGAAGCGCACCCAAAGCTCCATCAATGATCACTGGAATCGGTTGATAGCAAAATTACGCAAACAGTCTCTGATCGGCGATGAACCCATTCAACCTAAAGGTCACAGTTATTTTTTGCGCGAACCCGTAAAAAACGTTCAAATCGGAAATGCATATTTAGCCGGAGACGCCGCCGGATTAGCGACGCGGGATATGGGAGAAGGCATTGGCCCTGCGGTACGTAGCGGATTCCGCACAGCCGAATCCATCATATCGGGAAAACCCTATTCTGTTGATTCCGTTGAGGCTTACAGTATTCGTCATCCGGTATTCAATCCACTTATTCGATGGTTCACTCAATAATCCATGCAGCGTTCAATTGGCAAACCCCGTGGGATTTTGCGCTCGAAAGCCCATCCGGGCATTTTCGATCACTCACGTCATGCACCTGCGGAAGATACAGGATATTTTATTGAACATTACTGGGTGGTGAGTTGGGATTTGCGCCACCATGAACCTTACCTTGCGGAAACTCTGCCGCATCCCAGCGTGTACATAACAATTGAAAAAGGACGGTCGGGATTAGGCGGAGTCAAGAAAGGAAAGTTTTCGCGATGGCTTGAGAACAAAGGGCGCGTTTTTGGAATTAAATTCAGGCCCGGTGGGTTTTATCCCTTTATACAATCGTCTGTTACAAAATTTACCGATCGAATCGTACCGATCCACTCGATCTTTGGCGAATCCGCACTCCAATTCGAAAAAAATATTTTAGAAACGGATGAGAAAAATAGTTTGATCGAACTGGCTGATAGTTTTATCCGTACACGCTTGCCAAAAGTGGATGATAACGTGGAGTTGATTAATCGGATAACCAACGTCATCATGTATGATCGAACCATCCTGAAAGTCGACGATGTTTCAGATCGTTTTTGTTTAAGCAAACGGACACTGCAACGTCTTTTCAATTTATACGTCGGCGTGACGCCAAAGTGGGTCATCCAACGATATCGTTTGCATGAGGCTATTGAACAACTGGCAGAAAATGTACGTGTGGATTGGACAAAATTCGCTCTTGATCTAGGCTACTTCGATCAGGCGCATTTTATAAAAGATTTTAAGAATTTGATCGGATGTACGCCGGAAGAATATGTTGCGGATAGAAAAATTCACAACTGATAAAAAGTTACTTCCATTCTATCATTCGGATATCGGTTTCAAATTGCTGAACACGCGACCACAACAGTTTTTCTCCATCGGGCGATATGGACAAGCCGTTCGTATACCCCTGGCAAGGATAACTAATTATCAAGTGCAACGCTTTTGTCTTTAAATCCAAATAATAGATCTGATCCGGCGGAGACTTTGCAAAATAAATTCCTTTTTCCGTCAGTCGCCAGTTCCTTACAGCATTCGATTGAAGATCAGTGAAAAATAATTCTTCAATTCCGTTTTTAAGTTTCCAGATTCCGGATAATCCTTCTTTAACAAAATAAAAAGCAGAATCAGCAACAGACTCATACCCAATCAAGCCGCCTTTGAAAGTAACCTGCACGGCATCACCACCATCAACCGGGACTTTCCAGATTTGAGATGTTCCGCTCCGTTTTGAGTTGAAGTAAATATATTTTCCATCGTTGGAGAATACAGGTGAAGCGGCATCTTCGATCAGAACACGCGGCTGATCCTCATCGACCGGAGTTTTGTAAATTTTAAATTGCCCATCTTCAAATGTGTCGAATAGGATATTTTTTCCATCCGGGCTCCACCGGGGCTGGTAACTCGCCAGCGATAACGATTTGAACGACACGCGGCGCGGGATTACGTCCTGTACATTCCCTTTCCAGAGATTTAGGTCCCCTTCGCGATTGGAAATGAATATGACCGAACGCCCGTCGGGTGAAAACTCAGGAAAAACTTCTCCATAGTTGGATTCAAAAAAATCAACTCCCGATTTTGTCTTAAGATCAATTAACGACATGACATCATCGTTGACAAGATGATAAGCAAAAACAATTCGGCGGCCGCGAACCGATAGCGAAGAACAGGCAATCTTTGCCAGCAATGTTTTTTCCAGGGTTACCGGATTTAAACGTACGATTGCATTAATCGAATTGGTTCCTGACCTGGTATAAAATATTTGGTCGCCGTCCGACGTTACGTCAACGACCCTCGCTCTATCCGACGTCAGTCGCCGCAATTCTCCTGTACTTATTTCGATAACCCAGATATCATTGTCAAAATCCGTATCAAAACGTGCGAAGGCTATTGAACGCCCGTCATTGAAAAAAACGGGGTACCGGTCTTCCATATGCTTTTGCGGCGGCGATGTAATTTGCGTTATAGTTTTTCCTTCGACGTCGGCCAAATAAAGACTGAACGGACTGGTTGAATCAGGCCGCGTACTGTAAGTTATCCATCGGCCGTCCGGCGACCAATCCAATCCTCGTATTTGTGATGGAATAGTAAGAATGTCTATAAGCGACGTATCGGGAAGATTGATCCGATACACCGTGCTGACGGCTTCGCTAACCGAATTCCATCCCACAGTATTACAAAAGATGATCGACTGCCCATCGCGCGAAAATCTTGGAAATTTTTTAAATCCGGGTATTTGGGCGAAAATTTCAACCTGGTCCGAGCCCGGCGTCAAGACACGCACTTCCGTTTTTTCATCACAGGAATTCCCGTAGATAAAAACAACTTTTTTTCCATCATAGGATAGAAACGGAAATCGTTCCATCCCGGTCGCTGAACTTAGGATGACAGGCTCTGTAAATTTATCCACAAAAAAATATTCACGCCCTGCGATGATAGCGGCCAATACTGCCAAAACAGCCAAACCGGCGGCGACTTTCATCCACAACGATTTCGGTTCATTTGCAGCATCTCCGTTATTTTCATTTTTTTTCTCGACGGCCGCAATAATGCGATAACCTTTTTTAGAAACCGTTTCGATAACCCGCGGCTGTGCCGTTTCGTCATTGAAAATTTTACGTAACTTCGAAATAATCTGATTTAAAGTATTTTCAGTGACAAAAGAATCTTTCCAAATAACCTGAAAGAATTCCTCCCGTGTCACCGTCTCGCCCGGACGATCCAGCATATACACGAGCACGTCCATAGCTTTCGGTTCTACGCGAACAGACGAATCGCCTGTAATAATTATGTTCAATTCGGGTTTAATGACCCAAGCGTCGACAATATAGATCGATTTTTTAGCCGGATGAATACTCATGCTTGATTAAAGTTCCGATTCTAAACCAACTTTACTTACATATTATCATCTGCAATTGACAATAACAATTAAAAACATTACCGGGCTTAAGTTCCTTCTGAACAATGCTTTGCCAGTCTATTCACAAAAAAATCATGAGGACTTCACATCATTTTCAAGCAATACCAGCCGCTTTAGACTTAATTTGGTGCATAGGCTAAGTTACACAATCACACAAAAATACATTTCTACCTCTCGATAAAACAACCATAAAACAAAAGGGAAAGGTAACCTATGCGATTTTCATTACTATTTTTCATGAGCATTTTGGCGATCTTTTTAGAAAGCACACAAATCTATTCGCAGGTTTTCACCCGGATCACCGATTTGACTAATCCGATCGTCACCGATCCCGACTCGACCAATTATTACGGTTGCAGTTGGATCGACGTTGACAATGATGACGATCTGGATCTTTTTGTGAATAACCGATATTTATATATCAACGATGGATTTGGAAAATTCACCAAAGCAACCGGCACAGGCCTTGGTGACGAATTACCTAATTCTTTGGGTAACGGCAATAGCTGGGCTGACTACGATAACGATGGCGATTTGGATGTTTTTCTAGCTGGCAATCGTTTGTCGTTTTTATACCGTAATGACGGCGGACATTTTACCAAAATCACCGGATCGGGGTTTTTAGCCGACAACAATGGTTTTGCTACTGCGTGGGGCGATTATGATAATGACGGTTATGTCGATTTGGTCATTGCTTCGCCGTTCGGATTCGGACCAACGCATTCCAACAGGCTTTATCATAATAACGGCAACGGAACTTTTCAATCGATCGATACCAGTATTGTAGCCACCGGTCTTGCAGCTTACACTGTTCCCAGTTGGTACGATTACGATCAGGATGGAGACATTGACCTTTTCATCGGATCCGGCCCGATTACCGCAAGCGGAGGACCTGATTTTTTTTACAGAAATATGTTGAAAGAAACAGGCACTGCATTTTTCTCCCGTATCACTGAAGGCAATTTTGCTACGGATTTTCGCGACGGTCAAAATGTGAATTGGATCGATTATGACAATGATCAGGATCTAGATATGTACGTCACTAATTACGGAAGCGCCGGCGGGCTGGCATTGCGGCAGAATAATTTATACCGTAATGACGGCAATAACACTTTTACCAAAATTACGAATCAGCCATTGACCCAGGATGCTGAAATCTCCCTTGGTAATCTATGGGCAGATTTTGACAACGATGGCGATGAAGACTGTTTTGTAACTAACGAAGCTGCGGTCAACAATCCCAGCAGGTATTATCGAAACGATGGAAACGGCAATTTCACAAGGATCGACGGCATTCTTCTACCTAATGCAATTCCCGGTGATAACGGCGCAACGGCGGGCGACTACGACAACGACGGCGATCTGGATTTATTTATTTTTGCTTTTCCATCGGGATTACGAAGATTTTACAGAAACGATCAACCGGTTGGCAATCATTGGCTGCGATTGCACCTGAATGGCACCGTTTCCAATTACGCTTCCATTGGCGCCCGCGTAAAAGCTAAAGCGACTATCGGAGGCAATAGCGTGTGGCAGTATCGCGAATTATCCGCTCAAAATACGTTCAACGGTCACAACGCATTGGAAATTCATCTTGGTTTCGGTGATGCGACAATGGTTGATTCGATTCAGATCATCTGGCCGTCCGGAACTACCAAAACATTGACGCAAGTTCCAACCAACCAATATCTCGTATTGACTGAAAATGTTTCTGCTACGGCTGCTCCTGTATTTCTGAAGATCCCGCTAAAGAGTACCTTTGCCACGCAGCTTTTTACAACGACTATTCGCGCAGGCGCTATTCCTGTAGCATCCTATCATCTTATCGACCCAATCGGCGATGCTGTTATCGATTCTTCTACCGGTGTGATGACATGGACTCCGCAATCATCCGATGTCGGCAACCATTCATTCGCCATTGCCGCATTTAATGAAGCCGGAAATGATACGGTTGAACTAAACGTTACTGTTCTCGAATTTTCAAAACCCGTGGTCAATGTAAAATCCGATATAACGCTTTTTGCAGGAACGGTTTATCACGACGTAATCCAAGCATCCGGAAATCCAGTCGTTAAATATTTTATTATTTCTGCACCCAACGGATTTGCGGTTGATTCCAATTCCGGTGCTCTTCAATGGACGCCGGCTTCTGGCGGAACCGTGTCCGTAGAATTACTTGCAAAGAATCTGGCTGGCCTGGATACTCTTTCGTATTCCATTCATGTCGACTCAAAACCGACTTTGGCTGTTTTACAAAACCCGGCGCTCCCGAAATTCGCCGACCTGATTTTGAATTGTGAAAATACACTGACAGGAAATCCCACACTCAAAATAGGAAATGTATCTCAGGGAAACATGACATCAGTGCCCGGAACCGATAAAATTTTCAAATTCGGTTTGGAATTCACTCAGACTGCCGATTATGCTATTTCGGTTGATGCAGTAAGCATAAGCGGTCACAAAGTTGTACTCAATAAAACGTTCAGTGCTGTTTTGGTTAAGCCCACCACTATTACAGAATTAAAGCATGACCAATGGTCCGTGGTTTTTAACCAGCATACTTTTGCAGAAGAAGCAGTGGTATTGATCGAGCCTGATTCAGTGAACGGCGACCTTATAATTACTTTCTCCGGACAGCAAGAATTGAAGAATGCTTTTCAACTGAATTTCAAAGAAGCCTCTTTGGTGTATTCCCTGAAAACTAATGAGCGTATAAACGGAATATCGGAAAATGGCACTATGTCGGTCAATCTCCCTGAATACGGATTGTATCGGATTCAAAAAGTCAAGGGCAAGAATTTTGAAACAAGAACATTACCGAAAGGAGTTGTTCTTCTTGGAAATTATCCCAATCCGTTTAATCCTGCAACGGCCATACAATATTCACTCGATCAGGAAGCCAAAATCGATCTGGCTATTTATAATACACTGGGCCAACGTGTCAAAACTTTGTTTACAGGAAACCATCCTGCCGGTTTTCATTCGCAAACGTGGGATGGCACAAATGACCGTAATTTTTCGGTCACGTCCGGAATTTATTTAGTTCGTTTAAAAAGTCCGAATAGCGTGACAACCCGGAAAATTTTATTGATGAAATAATCATTTTACAAATGCCATCGAAAATCTGTGAAGCTTAAATCATTATGCATCATTATTGGTGTTGGCTGGTTCGCTTTGAAGCGTTAACGACAATCTCAAAAAATGCTATTGTGCTGATAACAAGCCAACGATAACATTCCAAAAAAGGATTCTTTATGAAAAAACTATCAACACTTTTTTTTCTGCTGCTCCTAACGGCATGTTCGGGCTCAGATTCCCTTAATGTGCTTGAAAAAGGATGGGATGCATTTAGCACCGGCAACTACACTCAATCTGTAACGATTCTCACCGAAGCCCGAAATGATGATCCGCAAAACGTGGAGATCCGTACGGCTCTCGGTTGGGCGCTCATGCGCACGGATCAATTGGAAAGCGCTGAAGAAGAATTCAGTGCCGGCGCTCAATTAACCGGTCCTTCAGCCGATTTGTACGCAGGTTGGGCATTTGTACTCAATGCGCTCAAAAATCATGCATCGTCCAACGAAAGTATTACCGAAGCAACAACTTTGGATCCGGATTGGATTTTTATGTACGATCAAAAATTAACCCATGAAGATCTGACGATTCTCAAAGCAGAAAATCACTTCTTGCTGGGCGAATTTAGTTCCGCGCTTGCGGCTGTTGTAACCGTCAATCCTTCATTCAGCGCAAATATTTCAACCGATGCCGGACGCGGCCAATTGGCCGCTGAAATTGAAAGATTACAGGACGAATTGTCCAAACATTCAGTTCAAACATTATAATTTATCCACCAACTCAAACCCATAGCGCAATGCATAATTATTTATTAAAAAAAATACCAGCCTTAATCATTTTTGCGATTGTCTTTGCGAGCTGTTCAAATGAAGATTCTGGTGGAAACATGTCAATGAATGACAGTATTCCATGCCCAAACGGAACTTTGAATTGTGACAGCAGTTCTACCGTCGATACAGCCAAAACCCGATTAAAAGGCGTCACCGGATTTACAGCGTTTGATATCAATAATCGAAATAATTCTTCTGATATCCGGCTGTTTTTCAGCTTATTGGACAATGTCAACTTTATTAAAGAATTGCGATTGATATTGGTCAAATCGGATTCCGCTTCGCTTTTTGATCAAGACGATGCTGAATCAAATGTTTTTTTTTCGCTCATTACTCCGATTCAGCAGGACATAAAAAAAACATTACCTTCAACTTTAGTCGATTCAGACGGCGATTCTATCGTCAATGGTGTTGCGTATTCGGCATTTATTTACCTCGTCGGTAAAGACACCACCGTGGTTGATGTCTTATCGGTCTCTTCCAATAGTTTACTTTTGAGCGATCAATCACTTCAAGATATGTATGTCAGCAGCCGTGGTACAAATGCCGTCATTTTATTTGACGGCGTAACGGGAGAATATATCCGCGATTTTGTTCCGAATGGATCTGGAGGTCTCAACCTGACACAAGACGTTCTTTTTGGAGACGATGGTAATCTTCTGGTCAGCGGGCGCGGCAATTCGGCTATAAAAAAATATAATTCCAGCACCGGTGACTATATCGGAAATTTTACTTCCGGATACACGCTGGATCAACCTACTAAAATCAGCTTAAGTCCCACAGGAACTTTGCTGGTAAGTCAATGGGGAACAATTAAAACCGGGGTAGCCGAATTTGACGCTTCGACCGGAGTATTTATCAGAGAGATCATTCCTGCACTCAATCTTGGAATGGACCACGTGTGGGATGCCGACAGTAATTTATACGTCGTAAGTTATGGTTCACAAGACGTCAGGAAATACGATACCTCCGGAAATTTTTTAAATGTTTTAATTTCGTCGGGACTGCAAGGGCCGGTCAATCTTTGGTTTAATAACGACTTCAGTATTCTTTATATTGTTAATTGGACCAACGGCACCGTAGGAAAGTACATGCCATCCGGAACTTTCATTTCAACATTTATTTCCGGATTGAATACCGTTGAAGGATTTGCGTTTGATGATGCCGGTCATTTATATCTTTGTGAATGGGGCTCAAATCGCATAAAACAATACGACTATGCAACGGGAAATTTCATTAAAATCTTCAGTACGGGTCATGTCGTTCAACCAAACAGCATTGCCTTCGGCCCAAATGTTGATCCGTGAAATATTGTCATCTGTAACTGATCCCAATAAAAATTTGAGATTGAAGGCTCTTGCATTTTAAAAACATATCTAATTTTTTATCCTTGATAAAAACATTATTAATGGCCATCTTCCTCGTTAGATTTTCTGCCCTGTTATATCCTTCCGCACATTTTAGTAACAAATTCAAAATTTGGAAAACTATGTCGCAATTGAGTACGACATGCCATTCATATTCGCGCCGTGGTGTGTGCTTAAGCGCTTATGTTCTAAATTTTTTTTTGCTGTTGAGTTTATTACCCAGTATCGAATCAGTCATTGGTCAGGAAACGAAAGGGACTATCCGGGGCCGTATACTGGACAGGGCGACTAATGAAGGCCTTATTGGTGTTAATATAACAGTGATAGGTAAATATCTTGGTACATTCACGAATCGATCAGGTTTTTTTGTCATATCCAACATCCCCTTTGGCAAATATACAATTAAAATTTCTCATCTGGGATATGAAGATAAAATGATAGCCGATGTGCTGGTATCCGCAGACACTGTGGAATTAAATATTGCCCTGATAGAAAAACCGATTTTATTGAAGGAAATAACTGTTACGCCCGGTCAGGTCTCGATCATGCAAGGACAGGCTACAGCGCTTCAGGCACTGGACCGAAAAGACATTGAAGCTCTCCCGCAGTTTGGCGCTGATATTTACCGCGGCGCAGCTCGGCTTCCCGGAGTCATGACCAATGATTACTCGGCAAAATTTACTGTCCGGGGTGGAGAATATGAAGAGATACTGGTATTATTGGATGGAATGGAATTATACGAGCCCTTCCATTTAAAAGACATTGAAGGCGGCGCCGGAAGCATTATTGACGTTTCTACCATTGAAGGGATCGATCTCATGGCGGGCGGATATACTGCGGAATACGGTAATTGTATGAGCGGCGTCTTCAAGATGTATTCACGTCAGTCGCCCCAGTCCAGACGGTATTCGGCTGGCCTTAGTCTCTTGAATGCCCGCGTTATGTCGGAAGGAAAGACGAAAGATGGAAAGGGCTCTTGGCTTTTTTCCGCTCGCCGAGGCTACCTTGATTTTGTATTGCCTTTAATTGGCGAAGATGAAAGCCTGAAACCTACTTTTTATGATACGTATGGCAAATTTCAATACCAACTTCATCGTAATCACATCATCTCCTTCAATACACTTTACGCTCATGACATTTTTAAATTAGTCGAAGACGATGACGATGAATCACGAACCAGGTATTCGAACTTTTATTTCTGGGCGGCTTTAGTTTCGCAATGGTCGGATCGCCTGTCGTCACAAACGCTCAGTTCATTCACGCGCATGAATCAGCAGCGAAACGGCCTTGGCTACTTTGAAGAACCATCCGAACTGGAATACAATATTACCGATAAACGAAAATCATATACTTTGGGGTTAAAACAAGATTGGACTCTGGATATGTCCGATCAATGGCTTGTTAAATGGGGATGGGATTTACGAAAGCTCTATTCGACTTACAATTATTTTTATGCACGAAGAATATACTTCATTACAAACAATAATAATTTGGCTTCGAGGATTGATACGAATGTCGTCAAAATAGATCCAAACGGATATACTTTGGGTATCTACGCCGCTAATCGGTTTAGGCTGGCCGATCCTTTGGTAATGGAAATCGGATTACGTTATGACCGCAGTTCATATACGCGCGACCATGTCGTGAGCCCAAGAGGAAATATCGTTTACAAAATCAGTCATCGCACTACCGTCAAAGGCGGATGGGGATACAATTATCAGATGCAAGGAATCCAGCAGATCAATGTTCAAGATAAAGAAAATAAATTTTATAAAGCTCAGAAATCCGAACATTATGTTGTTGGGTTAGAGCATATGCTGCCATCAAATATTCAGTTCCGGGTGGACGGCTATTATAAGAAACTTTCACACTTGCGTCCGTCTTACAGAAATTTAACGAATGCCCTCGAAATATTCCCTGAATTGCAAAGGGATCGCGCGCTGATCTACCGTGAAAGAGGCGTGTCCAAAGGATTGGAGTTGTATCTCAAACATGATGACGGCGGCCGATTCACTTGGTGGGCAAGCTATGCGTTAAGCAAAGTTACCGATCATGTGACGACTATGTTTTCACGGGGAAGCGTGTCGTTGCTCAATAAAGACGTCCCGAGTTTGCGTGATCAGCTCCATACGATCAATCTCGATATGAATTATCGCCCTAACGCAAGATGGCAATTCAATATCGCTTGGCAATATCATACGGGCTGGCATTATACGGAATATTATTTTCGAAAAGGAACGAGCAATCAGGGCGTGTACTACTATGATGAAACGGGATCTTTATACGGAAAAAAATATCCGGCATTTCATAAATTGGATTTTAGAATCAGCCGGATTTATCGCACTCAAAATCGCGGTATCATCAATGTTTATTTCGAAGTTTTTAATGCCTACAACCACAGCAATGTCCGGTCATACAATTATGACGGCCGTGAATCAGGTAACAACGTCTACTATCAAAAAAGCGCTGAAACTTGGCTTCCGATTTTACCATCAATCGGAATTTCCTGGACGTTTGAACAATAGATCGAAAACTCATTACATTCACGAAACGAGTAAAGTTACTATGAGAAAATTATGTACCATTTTTGCTGTAGTACGTTTGACAAGCATTTTAGTGATCGCTTGTTTGTCAGTAACTTGCAGAAATATTCAACAAGAACACCCCGATTTATTTGATTCAAACAAAGACGGTTTGGAACTTGTACTTAAATCGGCTGCAACGCACGGCGATTTTTTTTCAAATTCCATCTCTTTTGCCGTAAACAACCCTGCTTTCATTCATCCGGGACAGTCGCTGCGAGCAACTCCGCCGTTTGAATCTTATTTGTGGAATAGAACTTATCGTTATGATGCAAGCGGCAAAATCGAAATCAGTACATCTAAACAAGTAAGCGGCGGATATGTTTTTAATGAAATCTGGGTTACCGGAGACAATAGCGGTCATTACTATAATTTAAATACGAAAACGTATTACGCTGACAATACTTCGATGCTGGCTCTGCTGGATCTTGTTCCGCAGACATATCTTCGTTCTGTTTTGAAAAATCGAGGAAGTATTACGCAAACAGGTATAAGTGAAGTCAATGGCCAATCCTGTTTTATCGTTGAAGGTATGCACGGAAGCTTCCGTCAACGGATGTGGATTGACCAACAATCTCATTTGGTAATCAAGATCGAAACCATTCGGAATACTAGTCCCTACGGAGATGGTTTAAGAAGCTATTACTTTACGGATTATAAAACGATAAATGGAATTTCACTTCCAGGGCGAGTTCAATATATATCGCATAACAGCGTGTTTGGCGATGTAGAAAACACTTATTTAATCAATGAAATCGATAGCAGCACCGATAGCGCCGCTATCATCGACGCTCTGTCCGAATGCGTCAAAATAGATTATTCTTACAGAAAAAACGCTGAAGCAATTAAACTCAGTGACCGGCTTTATGTGTTGGAAAACATTTCAAACTCGGAAGAGAATTGGTCTTACAATGTTTTATTTGCCGAATTTGATGCTTATGTTTTAGTGACGGAAGCTCCTTTGGATAACGTCACATCAGAACGTGTGATTCAGAAAATAAAAGAAATCATTCCGAATAAACCGATCCGGTACTTGGTTCAAAGTCATCATCATAATGACCATATCGGGGGCATTCGTACTTATATCGCTGAAGGAACTACTATTGTCACTACGAAAGGAAATACAGAATTCATCGATAAAATAGCAAGGGCTCCATACAATCTCTTGCCGGATCGTTTATCAAAAAATTCAAATGACCTAAAATTCGAATTAGCCGATCCAAAGCTCGTTATTGGCGATGACATTATGGCCGCCGAAGTATACAACATTGGCCCGACTCTCCACGCCAATGAGATGCTTGTAACTTACTTTCCAAAACAAGGCGTACTCTTTCAGGCAGATTTGATCAACGATGACGAGTGGCCCCTTGATAGTGATTTAACAAAGAATACGCTCCAGGCAATCAAAAAATTAGGATTAAAAATTAATACGATTGTTGGCTTGCATGGTCGTACTATCCATGGAAAAGACGCTCAAAAACTGTTCGATGCAAAGCTTTAGATGTTAGAATGATCATCGGCTATGTTTTAAAAAAAAGCTCAGAACCGTTTCTCTCGTATTCATCCCGGTAAAACTCCACGCATGGTCTCCATTGGTAATAGTATAAAGAAGAACCTGATCACCCTTAGCTGAGCCGTAACCGTCGAGTAGGACATAGTCATTGATATGTTGATTTTTGGTTGTTTGCTTCAGCGACAATTTATCCGCCCAATGTTCTGCTGTCGCCGGCGCAGCCAGAAGTGAGAACGATCCTTCATCCGTTCCATTATAGGGCAGTACTTTATCTTTTTCACCGTAGATCATCATCACGGAAATATGTTTCGTTAATTGCCCGCAATCCTCTGACAAGGGTACACTCATAGCCGACGCCACACTGGCTATAGCCGCAAACCGATATCCTAATTTGCATCCCAGATTCTGCGCAAACAAACCGCCTTGCGAAAAACCAACGGCATAGATACGTGTTGTATCCACTGGATATTCCCTGATAACATCGGAAAGCAGGGAATTAATAAATCCAACATCGTCAATACCGAGTCTGTAAGGCTTATTGCATCGGCAGCCTTCTTCCCAATTTTCAACTTTGGCATCCGGATAAATAAAAATACAGGAGTCACGTTCATCGGTTTCAAAAAAACGAGCCGTTGAACGCATTCCTGATCCCGTACCACCGGCGCCATGCAGTGCAAAAATGACAGGATATTTTTTATGCTGCACCCATGTGCCAGGCGTATCAATGACATATGTCCGATCAGTAAAGGACGAATCGAATGGAATATACGGTGTCTCCGGCGGTACTGTCGAAACATGTTCTTTATCACAAGCACACGAAAAAATTATAATTACAAAAATGATAATCCATTTCATATTATAAATCCGTTTTTTTAACCTACGGATTACCCATCGCGATCACAATGACCCATGTTGGGCAAATAGACGGTAATCAATGCAACTTTCCAAAATGGTAATGAATTGTTATGTCAAAAAACCACTGCGACCTGCTTTTCACAACAATAGGAAAACCAATAAACATTGGAGAGTAATACGAACTGTAAGGTGGCAGGCTTCCGGTTAACTCAGAATGCGGTTTATTTTTGAGATAACTCCAATCAGCTGACCCATTAATGCTGAAACGGTCTTCAATAAAAAAATTGATACTGGAATTCAGTGAAAGCAAGGAAGAAGTATATTTATCATCGTCAAATTCATATTTTAATATCACTCGGGAATAAGACGGTTTAATACGAAACAAAATTTGATTCGTAACAACATAAAGATGATCCGCACTTAATTGAAATTGTAAAATATTTTCAATCGGATTATATTTTTTTTCATTAATTCTGAAATCCCAATTTGCCTGCCCAGTAAATCCAATTTGGCCTTTTAATGAATAGTTATGGTACAACCTGGCGTGTAATTGTGGGCCCAAAAAACCGGACTTAATCTTGAATTTATCATTATCAAAATCTGATTTAAATTTCGTCAAACCATCGATCTTTGTAATTCGAAGGCCGGCATCAATTTCTGAGCCTTCTAAGCGCTCTCCGGTGATCTCTTTAAAAATATCATTGAGATAATGTGATTCAAAGGGAGTTAGTTCGGGAAGATGAGCCGATAATGAATTCCAGAAATATTTGTCGGGATAGTCATAAATTGACTGATAACCATGATATTTTGAAAATTCAACAGCAGCCTGATCGATTTGAAATTGGCCAAACTCAGCATCTTTGTTTACGGTCTTTAATCGCTCATTGAGACGTAAGGCTCTAATAACAGGGGTGACATTCCGAACACGACCAACGCCCATGCCCAATGTTACATTAATATCATAATAACGGTTGAGGCTATTGAATTTATTTTTAGAGACTGATGGAGGAGAAAAATAATTGAAAGTATATTTGTCAATATCGCGATGGTAAAGGAAATTGAATTCGGGAGAAACACGTACATATTTGGATGAATTATATGTACGTCTCTCGCTGATTAAATGTATCATCCATTGATTTATGTTTGATTCAATTTTTTCATTACGATAACCTTTTTCAATATTTTTTGACAATGAAAAACTGTTCCATTTTGTCAGAAAACCGTCTATACTCGTAAAATGTTTTTCGGATTCTTTAAAAATAAAAATTCTTGGAGTAAGAGTTAAGCTTAACTCAGACGACTCATTCTTTTCGTTTCTCTGATTCTGATCAAGTTTGTAGCCGGACGTTCCAAAAGCAATTTGCCAATCGGTATACCCCCATTCAGGAAGACGATAATCTTTCAGCGGTTTCGGATCGTTCGTCGATAGACCGACGCTGGTTTGTGCGGACGCTAAGACCGACCCAATCGCCAGCATAGCTGCAATTCGGATGCCGTGCAACATACTCATTCTCCTCAGTTGATGATCAAGGCTACAGTGTAAACTACGTTAAGACTACTCACGTATCTTTGAATACGAGGAATTTTTTTTAAATTAATACTTCGCTAGTTCTTCGATAGCCTTTACAATGTCATGATCTTGCGGCAACACCACTTCTTCGAGAAACCAATTGTATGGAATCGGAGAATCTTTTGCTGCAACACGGCGCACCGGACCGTCGAGATATTCGAACGCACGGTTCATGATCTGGGCAATGATTTCGCCGCCAAATCCGCCGAATTCACAATCTTCATGCACCACGATACATTTATTGGTTTTTTGAATAGAGGATGCGATGGTTTCCATATCCAACGGTACAATCGTCCGAATATCGATAATTTCAGTTTTAATTCCGTATTTCTCTTCTGCAATTTTAGCTGCATTCATCGATTTGGCTACCATCATGCCGTACGTGACGATCGTAATGTCCGTTCCTTCCCGTTTCACTGCTGCTTTGCCATACGGCAATAAATAGTTCCCATCCGGTTCCGGGCTTTGTGCGAAACCTTGGCGATAGAGCCCTTTGTGTTCGAGAAACAACACCGGATCATTACCACGAATCGCTGTTTTCAAAAGCCCTTTTGCATCGGCGGCATTGGATGGCAACGCGATTTTAAGTCCTGGAATATGGGCAAAAAACGATTCGATATTTTGTGAGTGGCACAAAGCGCCGTGAATGTAACCACCGACCGGAATGCGTATCACTACCGGCGATTGCCAGTTATTATTAGAGCGGTAACGCATCGTCGCAAGTTCATTACGGATCTGCATCATCGCTGTCCAGACATAATCGCCGAACTGAATTTCAACCACCGGTTTCCATCCTCGCACAGCCAAGCCTACGGCTGTTCCAACGATACTCGACTCGGCCAAAGGGGAATTGAACACGCGATCGGTTCCAAATTTTTTCGACAAGCCTTTCGTCGCGGTAAAAACGCCGCCTTTATCATCCTGAATATCTTCGCCGAACATGATGACTTTCGGATTTCGTTCAAGTTCTTCGGCCAACGCATGGTTGATCGCATCAACAAGAACGATCGGATTACCTGATGGAACAGTCTTTTCATATTCTAAATGGTCCGGCTCTTCCGAAAATATGTGAAGTAGCGCTGTATTTTTTTCGGGATGAGCCTGCGTTTCCGCCCAATCCGCCGCTTCATCAACATCGATCAGACATTGTTTGCGGATAGATTCATCGTCATTTTTAGTAATAACGCTCTGTTCGATAAGGAAACGCGACATCTGTTCAATCGGATCGCGTTCGCGATCTTTGGCCAGATCGGCTTCCGAACGGTATTTGCGCTGATCGTCCGACGACGAATGCGGCAGTAGCCGCACGACATCCGCCACGATCAGAGACGGGCCTTTGCCTTGCCGGGCCAGCGCTGTAGCTTCTTTTACTTTGGCATACGTTTCCAAAAAATTTGTTCCATCAACTTCGTAACAATTCAAACCGGAATAGCCTGCGCCAAGATTAAAAACCGAACTGCCGGACGTTTGTTGCCAGATCGGAACGGAAATCGCATATTTATTGTCTTCGATAAAGAAAATAACCGGAAATTTTTCCCGGCTTGCCCAATTGATGGCTTCATGAAAATCGCCTTGCGACGTTGTTCCTTCACCGGACGAAACGTATACGACGTCATCCGTTCCGTCTTTCATAGCGCCCATAGCACAACCAACTGCCTGTAAAAATTGCGTGCCTGTCGGGCTTGATTGCGAAACAATGCGAAGGCCTTTATGCCCGTAATGCTGCGGCATCTGGCGCCCGCCGGAATTCGGATCGTCGGCTTTGGCCAAAAAACACAGCATCAGTTCACGTACCGTCATTCCCACCGACATCGTCAACGCTTGATCGCGGTAATAAGGATAAAACCAGTCTTTTTTTGAAACCAATCCATATCCAGCGGCCACCTGCGCCGCTTCATGTCCCGAACATCCGATATGAAAAAAACTTTTCCCCTGCTTCAGCATACGCAACATTTTATCGTCGAGATAGCGCGATGTAAGCATCAGCTTGAACGCATGAATCAGGCGGTCTTTGGTCAATTCCGGAAAGTCGGCAAGACGATAAATAGCGCGCCCGTTGTCAGCTTTCGATGGGGATGGTTTTGTTTTTATCTCCATTAACAAACTCCTCTATATAATTCACTCACTTAGCGTCAATGTATTTTTTTAAAAAAGCGCCGAAACGTATAGAAAAAATTCAAAAAGCACAAGGAGAAATTGACTGGCATCGATTCGCCAACTATGAAAAATTTTCTCTATTTAATATCCTTCAAAATATTTTCTACTTCACCGCGATAGGTCGTTGCCGGCACCAGCTCAAGATATTTTTCGAGATGTTTGACGGCTTTTTTATTTTGATCCTGATAATAATAAGCTAAGCCTAAATAGAAATAAGCGTCGTTTATATTTTTATTCAATTTTAACGCCTGTTCGTATTCCGGGATCGCCAAATCGTATTTTTTTAATTGTGAATAAGCATTACCCATTGAATAATACGGAAGATAGTTTTTCGGGTTGATGGCCACTGCTTTTTTGAAACATTCGATGGACTGATCGAATTTTTTTAGTTTCGAATAAGCCAAACCGACGCCGTATTGCGATTGAAAAAAATGATCGTTGAGTTGTAGCGACTTCCGGATCAAAGGGCTTTCCGGCTTATCATTTTCCGTGTGCAGCCACATAAGGTAATAACTCTCAGCATCCGTTGAATCCAATTCCGTGGCTACTTTCAGAGCTTCATAAATTTCCTGTCCGTATTTTTTGGAATCGTGTACCAAAAAAGCCTGCGCCAAAGCTCGATGTGTCAAACCGATCTTTGGACCTTTACCCACGGCTTTTTTGGCATTCTCCAGCGCTTTTTCATAATAATCCTTGGAAGCCTGGCCGTTTTTTTCTATTTCGTAACCCAATAATGCATACGCTTCAGCCAGTCCGGCATACGCAAGCGCCATGTCCGCATCCGCAGCAACAGCCTGATCATAATATTTAATAGCGTCTTTATAATCGTCGACAGTAAACTTCAGATATGCTTCGCGTCCTTTATCGTACGCTTTTTTGGCTTTTTCGGAATTTTGAGCGGCGATCGATGCACTCAAAAGTATAATAAAAGCCAGAAGAGATTTATGAAAGAGTTGCATGAGGAATCTCCATGGTTAATATATTTTCTTTGGCAACAGCCGCAGCCGTTACGTCAAAAACTTCAGCAAATTTTTCAGTCAAAATAGCTTCAACTTCATGTACATCAATTTTTTTTTGCAATAATTTTTCAATCGACGTCACGCCTTTATCCGAAATCCCGCAGGGTACGATTCCATTAAAAAAATCGAGATTGGTATTGACGTTGAGCGCAAAGCCGTGCATGGTGATCCATCGCGTGACTTTAACGCCGATCGCACAGATTTTTTCAGGGCTGCGCGGCGTATCGATCCATACGCCGGTAATCGCATCAATACGTTTGCCGGTCAGCCCATATTCGGCCAGCGTCCGGATAATCGCTTCTTCAATGTCCCGCAGATACCGGTGTACGTCGCGGTAATAATTATTCAAATTCAAAATCGGGTAACCGACGATTTGCCCGGGTCCGTGATAAGTAATATCGCCTCCGCGATCGATTTCAAAAATCTTGATGCCGTGAGTAGCCAATTCATCTTTATTCATTAGCAAATGTTTACTGACGGAATCCACGCCGTTTTTTCCAACCGTGTACGTATGCGGATGTTCACACAAAAGTAACGTGTCTTCAATTTGGTTGCTCAGCCGTTTATCAAATAACGTTTTTTGTAGATCCCAGGCTGTTTGGTAATCGATAAGACCCAGATGAACGATCTGCAGGAGTTTGTTGCTCATTTTATTTTTCTTCTCTTCTTCCACAAACGTTCGAGACGTTCTTTGAACTTTTTTTCCGTTCCGTTCTCTGTAGGCTCGTAATAGATACGATCTTTCAATTCTTGAGGCAGATAATCCTGTTCGGCAAAATTATTTTCACCGCTATCCGTAAAGTCATGAGCATATTTATACCCTTTGCCGTAATCCATTTGCGACATCAGTTTCGTTGCGGCGTTACGTAAATGCAACGGCACCGGAAATAATTTTTCATTTTGAACGTCGTTGGTGGCAGCACCGATACCGACGGTCGAGGCGTTGCTTTTCGGACAGCTCGCCAGATACGCTGCACATTGAGCAAGAATCAACGCCGACTCCGGCATGCCGATATAATCGACGCCGGTAAACGTCGACACGGCCAGCGTCAAGGCATACGGATCGGCATTACCGATGTCTTCGGACGCCAAAATGATCATTCGACGGGCAATAAACTTCGGATCCTCGCCGCCTTCGAGCATCCGCGCCATCCAATACAACGCTGCATCGGGATCGCTTCCGCGAACGCTTTTGATAAAGGCGCTGATCGTGTCGTAGTGGAATTCTCCCGCTCGGTCGTATAAAATATTCCGTCGCTGATATGCCTCTTCAAAAATCGGTTTGGTCAGATGGATGATACCCTGTTCATCCGGTTTGGCCAACTGCACAGCCAGTTCCAGCGTGTTCAGCACATTACGCGCGTCGCCGCCGGCATAAAACAACAATGTTTCACGGTCGTCGATTGAAATGGTTGTTTGTTTCAGATCGGCATCGTTAGCCAATGCGTGATCGATGATCCGGTTGAGATGTTCCGGCGTAAGTTCTTCGAGCCGATAAATCTTACATCGCGACTGCAGCGCGTTGATCACCTCAAACGAAGGATTTTCCGTGGTCGCGCCGATCAGAATGAGCGTACCTTCTTCGACGGAATGGAGCAACGCGTCCTGCTGTGATTTATTAAAACGGTGAATTTCATCGATAAAAAGCAGGAGCCGTTCACGGGTTTGTTTAAATAACGCCTGAGCATCTTGAATGACTTTACGTACTTCGGCAACGCCGGAATCGACTGCGCTGAGCGAAACAAATTTACTTTTAGTTTCTTTCGCAATGATCCGAGCCAGCGTCGTTTTGCCGGAGCCCGGCGGGCCCCAGAAAATCATCGATACGAGTTGCCCTGAAACGATCTGCGCCCGCAACGCCTTGCCTTCACCGAGCAAATGTTCCTGCCCGACAAATTCAGAAAGCTTTTGAGGGCGAACACGCTCGGCGAGCGGAATTTTTGTACGCGAAGGAGTATGCCGTGTCTCTTCTTCGAATAAATTCATGACGGTGAATTAATTTTTTTTGATTTCACCAATTCATCATAATAGTTATAGGGTTTACCTTTTTCATCGGTAATTTGCAAAACCATCAGATGCAGATGCGTGGGTGAACGTTTTTCGGATGCATTGCGGCCCGTACGCCCAACTGTTGCAATACGTGTTCCGGCATGCACGATGTCGCCGAGTTTGACCATAATAGTATTATTGTGTGCGTAATAATAATAGCGTTGGAGGTTCGGATTATAGATCATCAGATAATTACCGCCGCGCAATGTATCGCCGCTTACCCAATTAGTTTTCATACCTATGACGATACCGTCAGTCATGGCAATTACATACGCAGGCTGTTTCGTATTGTCATCCAAATTATCCTGGTTTTCGTCGTGGATGAAAATATCATGTGCGGGGTGACCGCGATGACGGTTACCGTGCAGGAAATTATATTGATAGGCAATAAAGCCGCTGCCGTCCTTTCCGCCCACGTCGGACAACCCGTGATTTTCAATCGGAAAATAAAAAGCCGAATCTTGCAGAACCGTGATGCGTTCGCGGATTTCTTTCGCGATAGAACGCAAGATAGGTCCTGAGGCTTTACGATCCACCGAGCCGTATTGCATTTTCTCATACAACGCATTCCACTGCTCGCACAAATCTTTAACGTCGGCTTTTTCCTGGGCTAAAATATGTGCCACAGCCAACCACAGTGCAAAAACAAATAATTTCATAAACTTCTCTTCTGAATGCGATAATGTATCACGCACGGAAAGGAAATGCAAACCAATTCGGTTTCTCACGAATCACTGATATGCAAACCTCATTAAAAAAAACTCTGCAATGTTGCGTAAAAAGTTAGTCGCCTTGAAGTTGAAAATTTATTGCATAGTCTCGACGAGCACTTTCAATCGCTCGTAATCGATTTGCTGGCGATCGGCAATCCATGTTTTGGTCAATGCATACCACGAACGCCAAAAAAAACCGTCACCGTAAATATCGCTGCGGCAGGAAACAATGGTCGAGTCGGAATAGCGTGAGAAACGTATGCGGTGCTGAATACGGTAATGATCGTAAAAAACCGAAAACACAAACAAACGCCCGGCTTCAACAGAATCAACTGACATCGGCCGTAGAAACGTTCGATCTTCCGCTGTAAATAACATTTGAAAGCGATTCGTATCGGACGAATCCCGCTCAACCGTCTGGAGATCCGCCATCCAATTATTCCAATAATATGTATCCGTCAAATAACCGTACACATCGCCCGGCGGCTTGGCTACTTGAAACGCTGTCACGAACGATACTTTTGCCATGAACCAACCGATCATGAAATATGAAAGCACGCAAGCGCCTAACAACGTAAGCGGTATGGAATAGTGATCTTTCATCGCTTGTACTACTTAGATTCGCTAAAATTTTTGAATGCGGAAAAATTATTTTGATTACGTTCGATAATTTGTTGTTGCGCGAGAAACAGCAGGCTTTTCCAGAACAATCCTTTTCCTTCTGATTCATTATGGTAAATCATCTCCGTCCTGTTACTGTCAATAGCTTTGAAAGTAAATTCACCTTTGCCATTCAGAACTTCATTATCCATTGAAAAAGCGAATTTCTCCTTTTCAGCCAATACCAGCAACTCTTCGTCGACGTACACTTCTTCTCCGTTTTCATCAAACGTCAGACGAAATTTACTCCCAACCTCCCCCGGATTGCCGCTCACGTTTTCTATTTTTTTGAATCCCTGCATCCAATGTTGCATGTTATTTTCATCGGCAAATTTTTCCCATACGACCGTAATGGGTTGGTCGATCTGAACAGAAACCGTGAAAGTTAATTTAGGATTGGCGACGCCCAATGAGAAGAAAATAACGAGAGCAACGCCGATGATCGCACTGATGATGATGAATATTTTTTTCATAACTATTTCCTTTTTAAAACAGAATGGCGCACTGAGCGCGGTCGAAGTAACCGGCTTAAAACGAAACGGTTATTTTCGTTTTTTCTTTTTTGGTTTAGGAATCTTCCCGATGCGCGGATCGTGACGTAAAAGCAATTCACAAATGTGAGCGGCTGACCGGTCGAAATCATCCGATTCCGCCGGCAGCATTTGCCAATTCGTTTCACCCGGCCCTAAAACGTTGATCGAACGCATGGATGGAAATTCTTTGCGCAAGCTTCCATGATGTTCGGCCGTGGTTGCGATCCAAACGCCGTTATCTTCCGGATGCGATTCCCGGTCGCGCAGGATCAGAACGATTTTCGGCCCGACGTAAATGGCCGTACATCCGAACATCGGCCGCGTCACAGGCTCCAGAGGTAATAACGCATCGAGAACAAACTCAAAAGGGATCGTTTTCTTTTTACGATTCATCCCGTACTCAAAAAAATAATGTCATGGAACCGGATTACGCTTTAGTTTCGCGCCACAAGATCGCGTACTGCCATGAAATTTCCAAAGAAAAACGTTGAAAAAACTCAAAGAGGCTTTTTGCCGGACACGGTAAAAAATATTCCTTGAAAATACCTCGTTTTTAACGTAATCTAAACCGCTTTTCTTTCGGACACACACTTCAAACATACCAAATTTAACGTGGAAACCTACCTATGAGTAAAGTCGCTTTTATTGAAAGGGACGCGTGCGGCTTTGTTACCGATCTAAAGGCCGCCGCGGCCGATTATTTTACTCGATCCGGCATATCGGACAAAGCCAATTTCGCTATGATCCGCAAAACCGTTGTTATTCTTACCTTGACGTTCGGCGCCTATGCGTTGATCTTGTCCGGGCAATTCGCACCGTGGGAAATGCTGATCCTTGCCATCACCATCGGCATCGGCGTTGCCGGCATGGGTTTTAGTATCGGACACGACGCACTGCATGGCGCTTACTCGTCTCACCCTTGGATCAATCGGATTTTCGGGCTTACTTTCGATCTCGTCGGAGCCAATGGATATATGTGGAAGTTGACGCACAACGTAATTCATCACACCTATACCAATATTCACGGTGTGGATGAAGATTTGGTTGTTTCGCCTTTGCTGCGCCTGTCACCGCATACGCCCCATCAATGGTTTCACCGGTTCCAACATCTGTACGCTTTTCTTGCATATTCATTCACAACTATTTTTTGGGTTTTCATCAAAGATTATAAATATTTCATGCTTCGCGACCTCGGCCCGTATAAAAATATCAAACACCCGTTTTCACAAGTCGTGACCATGCTGTTCATGAAAATGGTGTATTATAGTTGGACCATTATCATTCCTATGATCGTATTGCCGATTCCATGGTGGCAAATCGCCATCGGATACGTAGCGATGAATCTCACCGCCGGATTGATTCTCGGTATTGTATTTCAATTGGCACACGTGGTGGAACATACGGAACATCCGTTACCGGATTCTGCGGGTAATATGGAACTTGCGTGGACATTGCATGAAATGGCTACGACATCGGATTTTGGCCGCACTAATAAATTTTTGTCGTGGTATATCGGCGGATTAAATTTTCAGATCGAGCACCATTTATTTCCGAAAGTCTGCAGTATTCATTATCCGTCGCTGAGTAAAATTGTCGAATCGCTCGCTGCCAAACATGGAATTCCTTATCACGTTCACCCCACGATGCGGGCTGCGGTGGCTTCGCATTATCGTACGTTGAAAAACTTCGGCCGGCCGCTCGCATGAGGTTTTGGCAATTATGGAAATATTCGGTAAAAGCCCTATACCGGGTTATATATTGATCCTGGGCAAAATTGCTCTGTTTATGTCCTGCTATTTTCCATTTGCGGCCGCCTATTTGCCGGCGTGGTATTTTACCGATTATTTTTGGCTCGCCGGCCTCGTAGTATATGCCGTTGGTTTGATCTTATTTTGTTTTGCAGTTTTCCAATTAGGCACCTCGATCCGAGTCGGACTTCCTAACGAAAAAACTTCGCTCAAGACGCACGGTTTATACCGTTTCACTCGTAATCCGATTTATGTAAGCTCCTATATTATTTGCGCCGGATCATGTATGATGGCCATTCATCCTCTGAACGGTCTGGCTTTTGCCATCGGTGCAATGATTCATCATGCCATAGTCAAAAAAGAAGAAGAATTTTTGGAAAAAAGATTCGGAGATGAATGGCTGGCTTACAAACAGCAAGTCCCGAGATATTTAGGATACTCTTGAAATCTTTCCGATGAAACTTCAAAATCCTTCCTTGGGTTACCACAACTCAATAATATTCAAAAAATAGCTTCAAAGACGATCATCCTCCTCGTTTGAAACATTCGGACAAACCATGCGTAACGCTGGGATAATTGTTGTCCCTCCAATTCCGGAATAAATCCCAGCCTGATGCAGCTTAAAGCCAATTCCCTCAAGTCATCTGTTTCAACCATTTCCCACAACACCGACAACTCTCCCGGCCGTGCATGGTCGTGGTTTTTGCCTGTTTTGGGAGGGATTGAATGTTTTCGGGCAGAAGAATTTGTGCACCATTACGGATGGCACAGCCATGAGACGTATGCCATCGGAGTTGTCGAAGCCGGAATCGGCGGAATCGATTATCGCGGCGCATCGGGCCGCATTCCCGCAGGCGGTATCGTGACGCTGAATCCGGATGTGCCGCATACCGGTTTTTCAGCGGACAACCTGCCTCTGACGTATAATATGTTTTACATTCACGCCATTGTTTTCAGAAATCTTTTACCGGAAAAATCGCCGTTGCCGCATTTTCGGGAAATTCAACTGAGCGGATCGAAATGGAGTACTTTGCTGACCCGTCTTCACCGTTCGCTTGAATATCCGTCCGATCGGCTTGAGCAAGAATCACGAGTCGTGGAAGTCTTGTCAAAATTTGCCGAAACATTCGGTCACTGCGGCAATCCTGTAGAAGGACACGCCGAACATCGTGCCGTTGACCTTATCAAAGAATTTCTGCGAGCAAATTACCAACGCCCCGTTACGATCAACGATTTGTCAAATCTTACAGGATTGAATCGCTCGTATATGATGCGCACGTTTAAGCGAACTGTCGGGATGTCTGTACATCAATGGTTATTGCAGGTTCGTATACATGAAGCAAAAAAATTATTATCCATTCAAACTCCAGCCGCACAAGTTGCTTTAGACGTGGGATTCGACGACCAAAGCCATCTTACCCGCCGTTTTAAACATATTACCGGACTCACACCTGCTCAATACGCCAAAAGTCACTTTTCTTCAAGAAAAAGCTCGGTCCACTGATTACTTTATATCGAAAACATCTATCAACTTTTAAGTAAAACCGATGAAAAATCTATTACCTCAGACTGCTCTGCGTATAACTACGGCCTTAATCGTATTGGTGTGGCTATTCGACTTTATTAATACTTTTTTCGGGACTGGATCAGTTTATAAGATATTGGATCCCAATATCAGTGTTAACGAAAACTTACCTAAAGCTTCGATATACATCATTGCCTTCGGTATTGTTAATTTTTTAATCGCTCTTTTTTTGCTTCACATGTCCGGCGAGGGTCTGAATGATTTAGGTTTTAAAAAAGAACGGCTGCTCGGCCAATTTGGCAAAGGTGCGCTGTTCGGAGTACTGATTTTTATCCTTACCACATTTTTAGTCAATCCCGTGGTTGAGGCTATTTTCCCAAAATCGGAATCCGATTCAATCGTAAAATTATTTACGACTCCGGGTAATATCGTTTTGCTGGCTTTTCTTTCGGTATTTAAAGGCGGTTTCCTCGAAGAATTCTTCAGAATATTTGAATTAACACGATTCGAAAAAACTTTTGGAAAAATTGGATTAATGATAGCGCTGGTCGGCTCCTCCGCCACGTTCGGGCTTGGTCATGCCTATCAGGGAACAAGCGGTATTTTTTCCGCCGCTATAACCGGATTTCTGTTCGCTCTGACTTACTTACGAAAACGTTCGGCCGTCGAAGCGATATCGGCCCATGCAGCTTTTGATTTGATCGCATTGATTTTAGGGTGTCTGTTGTATTATGGCGGCCAATAAATCTATTAAAAAAGGGGGTGAAACTACTATCACCTAGTTACGTTAATACAAAACACTGTCAAGCAATACATTGGGTTTTGTATGAACGTCAATCTTATTCTTTTAATCGCGGGTGGAATTCAAGGCATAATTCTATCTCTTGTAGTATTAAAAAGAGCAATAAACAAAACAGCGGGCATTGCGCTTTTTTGTCTAATTTGGGCTATGAGCGCACAAATATTTCTGAAAGCTGTCAACAAGTGGTGGATGATGGATCAAAATATGCTGATCTATCAATTGTTGTACCTAACGCCATTTATCATAAATCCTGTTATTTTCTTATTTGCAAAAAGCCAAAAAACCGATGAATATTTTGATAAAAAAGATATTGGATGGATTGTTCTATTGGCTCTTGTGGGAATACAATTTTATTTCAAGTTGTGGATTACAGGGGATTTTTACAATGAGAGGTGGTGGCGTGCGGTTTTTCAGTTAATCACATTATTTTATGCTTTCTACCGGTCATACCCTCTTCTTCGCCAAAACAATTGGGGACTTCAATTTCTTAAGCTCACGACTTTGGTCCAGTTTGTTGTTATTCTAGCCCTGTCATTATCTGTGGAATTTCAACTTGCCAATGTTTGGATTCAAATCATGTTCTTATCACTGTCCGTATATCCTTATTGGATTGGTTATTCTTTTATGATCAATCGAGAGAGCTTTGACCATCGTAAGTATCTCCATTCAGGACTCCGTTATTCTGAAATGCCTCTCATGATTCAATCAATTATTGAAACAATGGAAAAAAAGAAGCTTTACAAAAATCCGGATCTTACATTAGACGGTTTTTCCGCGATGGCAGGATTTTCAAAAAACCATGTTTCGCAAGTGCTGAATGGTCAACTTGGAACATCTTTCAAAGACTGGACCAACAAATATCGAGTACAGGAAGCCTCCGATCTTTTGCTTGATCAACATTATAAATGCGAGACCATAGCATCCATTGCTTTCGAATCGGGATTCAATTCGTTAAGCCACTTTAACGAAGTTTTTAAAAAGCAAAAGGGATTGACTCCAAGCCAATACCGATCCAACCTATCTAAAGCCGTATAAAATTGTCCAAAAGCTTCCTGACTTATAGGATAGGAAGATTTCTGTCAACTCATGGCGTAAATTTATCTTGAACTTCCAAGATAAATTTAAGGATGGGTTATGGTAAAGAACACTCTATTTTTTGTTTTTTCTTTTTTTAATACGCTTTATGCCAGCGGGCCTCAATACGATTCGCCCAATACGAAGACGGTCATTGAGTCCATGATTCAGGCTCATGGTGGATTTGAAAAGTGGAAAAACGCAAAGACAATCAGTTATGATAATATTTTTTTCAATCCGACAGCTCCTCCGGATCAAAGTCCGTGGTGGTTTTCTCACGAAGTTTTCGATCAAGCAACTCGGCGCACTTATCACAATTGGTTTTTGGACGGAGCAGTTTTGGCTAGCGACGGTGCAAAAGCGTGGACAAAAGACTGGAAGCAAGCTAATTATCCTGCTTTCATGGCGTATTTCTTCTATTATTTTGTCAATTTGCCATGGCTTACTCAAGATAAGAACGTGAAACTCAGTGACGTTGGTAAAAATAAACTTCCCGGTTCTTCAACAGAGTATTGGACGGTCAAAATGGAATTTGTCAATCATCCGCCACTGGGCCGCACAAAATCGGATTTTTTTGTCTTATACATTGATCCTAAAACTTATCGTCTGGCCGGATACCAATACAACGTCTCTTATGGCGCCATGCTGGATTTGATGGGCTTTCCCAAAGAGGTGACGTACATGGGCCCCGTTCTACGGATCATTGATCAACTGAAAGAAGTCGACGGTCTTTTGTATCCAACGAGATTTCATACTATGAATCTTGAAGGCACACAAACATTCGGCTATCATATTATCACAAATTTTTCGACAACGGAAAAGTTCAATGAAAAGCAAATGATCCAACAGTCCGGATCAATCCTTGATTCAAGTTCTGAGCTTCGGAAATAAGTTCAAAAAATAATTTTTCCAGATTGAATCTTAATGCTGTTTGTTGTTATTAGTAACAATATAAAAAAATTCTCAGGCTATACCGGGCTGAGAATTTTTTTATTGCTTTCAATATTAATTACTTCCCTCTGTAGGCGCTCATCTTCCCTTCCCGTTCCTGTGCTTTTTTATCCCATTCTGGGATAACCGTTTTGATAAATTCGATTTTTTCATCCCGTAATTTTTTCATATCGAGACCGATAAACGCTTGGGCTTTCTCTTTTGTAGAAATATCCGGTAGAGTGACCGGAACTTTCACGCCATGTTTGATCAAAACTTCAGCGATTTGAATACGAGCCTCCTGAGCTTTTTCAATTCCGGCGCCGATCACGCGTACCGATTCCAATGGCGAGTGAAATGATCCGCCGTGGCTGGCGGCCGCATAATCCCAGCGCCATTGCGCCTGTCGAATCAACTGGAGTACCGGTTTCATTTCTTCTTCGTTGGCGCCGTTATCCCATGCGATCTTCGCTTCGATGTGCGCTTTCGCCAAAACCGATTCCAGGCGCCCACGCACTTCGATAACTTTATCCTGGCGGTCGTACACATTTTTACGCAACGTCTCTTCGCTTTCGCGGTGGCATACCTGGCACGAATTGGCAATATTGTTCAGCGGGCTTTGAATATGATGATCGGTGAATTTCACGCCGCCTTCGCTTCGATACGGCATGTGGCAATCGGCGCACGATACGCCGCGTTCCGCATGGATGCCGGTTTTGTAAATTTCATAATCCGGGTGTTGTGCTTTCAGAATCGGCGCACGGCTGAGCTTATTGACAAAATCGACATGCTGTACGCTGTCGTAATAGGCTTCCATATCCTCCGCCCGGAATCCTTTATCCCATGGAAACGTCAGATATTTATCATCTTTGCCTTTAAAATAATATTCCACGTGACATTGAGCACAGACGAGCGAACGCATTTCCTGGTGCGTCGCCTGTTTGATATCTTTGCCCATACGTTGAAAAGCTTCGGCCAGCGCCGGACGTGTAATGCGAAGATTCATGGTTTTATTGTCGTGACAATCCTGGCAGCCGATCGGATTAACAATCTGGTCGCCAAGGTGATCCCATTTGTCTTTATAAAATTCAGCGATGCCACGTTCGTTCATGACGCGTGGAACATCCGTACTTTTGCAAGTCCAGCATGTACCGGGTTGAGGAACGCCTGTGCGAAGTGTGTTTCGAATATCTTTGATGGCATAATAATGACCGCGCGCCTGATTGAAATCGCGCGAGAACGCATACCCGGCCCACAAAATCACCAGATTAGGATATTCCTCCAACATGTCACGCGTTGCCGCGCCACCGTGCTTGCTGCGGAATGTTGAGTCCATTGTAGCTTTATAACTCTCAAATTCACGCGGAAAATTCTCACCCCAAACTTCGTTGCGCGGTTCCCAGTCGGCAATCGGTTTGACCAATTGAAACAGGGTCTTTTCTTCGCCACGACGTTCCATGATCGAATTTGCAAGCAGTCCGACCAAAAAAACGACGACCACCGTTGCCGCGAAAAACAGCCACGCCAATTTCGGTTTTTCCTGTAAAATCTGTACGATACTTTTCATGTCTCCTCCTTGTAAAAATTTCTATTTTTTTTCTTTTTTGACCAATTGATCGATCCAATCCGGCATAACGTTGCTCAGGCGTGGAATGCGCGCATACGGAACGGAAGCTAATCCATTGACGCGGCCGTGCGGAGTTTCGCGGTGACATTGCCAGCAAAGCTGTCCCTGGCCGTGATTATAATTTTTACCCGTAACGTCGCTCGCCGATACGTTTTCTACCAAATTACTGTGACAACGAATACAATTTTCCTGCACAACCGTAATGCCGGCCTCTTTGATATGAATCACTTGGGGTTCAAGCCGGAATGTAAACATACTCGCGTGCCGCATGCCGTCCTGTGCTTTGAAAAGATATTTTCTGAAAAAGTTGTCATGAGGAACATGGCAATCATTGCATACCGTTACGCGGCCGTGGCTGCCGCGCTGCCACGTTGCAAATTGAGGCGCCATGACATGGCAATTCATGCAGGCTTTCGGATCGTCCGAAAGATACGACGCAGCATTGGAAATGGTGATGACCAGCAACCCGATGCCGATCAAGACACCGGATAAAAAAAATACCGGAATCCGCCATTGCTCGGGCGGTACGAAAAACTGAATGAGGCGTTTGAATCTTTCCATCAGTACATTCTCAGTTATGACTTCAAAAAAATATATTGGTAATTGGAAGGCTGCTTAAATTAAGATTTTCAATTTTGATTGTCAATCAAAACAGCTACGAATCTCCCGAAAAAAAGAAGAGCGAAACAATGTTTCGCTCTTTATAAAAATTTTCCGACTTACTTCATACTGGAAAAATCAACCAGTCGTGACAAATTCGTGATGCCAATATTATTCACCTTTTTGCTGAATATTTACCGTAATTCGGTAAGCATTTGAATCAAGCGGTTGATCTGAATATGGCGCCGGCATTAGCTCCACCAATTCCAATCGCCATATATTATTTTCGTAAACCACCGGGTTCGATGTATTGAATTCAACAGGCACTACATTTGGAGTTTGAGTTTCACCGCCCGGTCCGGTTAGTGTCAGATGTATTTTGGCATTTCCCATCCATATACACACTGCATCCACAGGACAACGTGAGTCTTCCGACACACGATCAAATGATAGAACATAACCATCGTCCAGATGGACGGCTGAATGAACCGATATTTTTAAATTCCCGGTTTTTTGTAATTCAATATCGGCAGAATCGCTGAAGTTTTCAAAACACGACGTAAAAGAAATCATTAAGACAATTATCATATTAATGCTAATTCGAATCATATTTCGGATCATGAGACGCATCCTTGATTTTCGTTGAACAAATATGTCCATTACAAACCAAGAATCATGCCGTTTATAAATTATAATTAAAGTAATTAATTATTTTTGAATTACAAATTCAAAGAATCCAGCTATCCGTATTTATTATTATCAAAAAATTAATAAAATATTGGATTTTCGACAAACCAGTCATTAATATCTCCTAACCAATCTGATTCTTAGATACCCCGATTTATGAAAAGACTATTGTTTATCGACATTTTCCGCGGCTGGGCCGTTTTGGCCATGATCGAAACGCACGTCGTCAATGCGTGGATGGACGCAGGATTACGTCATTCTGAATGGTTTCCCTATTTGAATCTCGTCAACGGTTTTGTCGCGCCGTCTTTTTTATTTATTGCGGGCGTTTCATTTGCCATTGTTTGCCGTACCAAATGGGATGATATGACTCACCTGACGCCAACGCTGGGTAAACAAATGCGGCGATTGTTCATGATCCTCGGCATCGGATATTTGCTGCACATCCCGCGCATCGAATGGAATGGCATGACTCCAAGCATTGTGGCGGCTGATCTGAATGAATTTTTTCGGGCTGACGTTCTGCACACGATCGCCGTAAGCATGATTATATTGCAAATCGTTTTATTTCTGTCACGAAAACGAAATGTTTTTTTGTTTACTTTATCCATTATGACGTTGACGTCTCTCCTGGCGACTCCGCTTTTGTGGAAAACAGAATTTACCGTTCACCCTTTTATTACTAATTATCTGAATGGTTTAAATAATCCGTTATTTCCTCTGTTCCCGTGGTGCGTATTTTTATGGTCAGGCGCACTGATTGCGTTTGCTTTTCTTGATTACGTTGAGTCGGACGATGAAAAAAACGGTGTGGTTAAAATTACACTTTCCGGTGCTGGAATTTTTTTGATAGGATTGATCAGCGACTGGTCGCCGGTTCAATTGTTTACGTACGACAATTTCTGGCTCGTCAGTCCTAACTGGGTTTTGATGAGGCTCGGCATTCTGTTGATTTTATTCGGAATGTTTTGGCTGTTGGATTTCAAAAATTGGCACACGTCCGCTAAAGTCCGCACCATCGGCAGTCAATCGCTCTTCGCCTACGTCGTTCATCTGTGGTTGATTTATTCTATAACGGGCGAGAAAGCATCGTGGCCAATTTTCAGTCAGGATAACAGTGTTCCTGTAACATTAGCCATGCTCGTAATATTGATAGTTATTATGTATTATCTCACGATCGGATGGACGTTGGCAAAGAAAAAAATTTTTGGTAAGGCGGCCGGATAGTCATGCGGCAATATTTTCTTCTTCGTTCCGAAAGTGTCCATGTTGATGCAGGCGAATAGCCAGAAACACCGAACCCGCCATTAAAAAAGCAGCGAGATAAAAAGGCGTCGTATGCCCGGCTACATCATACGCGATGCCGCCGATCGTCGGACCGAACATCCTCGCCAGACTTGCAAAACTTTGAACGATTCCGAGAATGACGCCTTGTTCGCCGGGATCAGCTAATTGTGAAGTCAGGCTCATGATCGACGGCGTCAGACAACTGCTTCCCATCGATAAAAGCGCTGTACCCGCTATGACACCATAAATACCTATTGTTCCTAAAAGCGCCGAAACAGGAAATCCCAAAAATCCCAGCATCATCAGCGTCACGCCGATAACGATTAATTTTTTTTCACCAAAAAACCGGTTGAGCTTACCGATCAAGCCGCCCTGAATGATCGCACTGAAAATACCGATCTCAACAAAAAACCATCCGGTGTGCGAACTCGAAAGACCGAACGGCGGCTCCATCACGAATAAAGGAAACGTCGCAAAAATATTCGAAAACGCTACCGTCACGATGCATAATAAAGTGATGACAATTCCCAACTGCGGGATTTGTAAAGCGCGTTTAAAACCTTTAACATCAAAAAATGACCGTGCTGTTGCGATAGTACGTTTTTCGTGATCAAGCGACTCAGGTAATAAGAAAAAAGCTGTAATCAAATTGATCAACGATAATCCGGCGGCAATCCAACCGGGCAATGTATACTTCAAGCTGCCAAAGAATTCGGTAGAAAAAATACCGCTGATCAGCGGCCCGAATACAAATCCTAGCCCGAATGCCGAACCAATCAGACCCATACCTTTTGCACGCTCTTCCGGCTTAGTCACGTCAGCGATATAAGCCTGCGCCACCGAAAGATTGGAATTGGCAATACCGGCCAGTGTCCGCGACAAAAACAACATCCATAACGAATTCGCTGTTGAAAATAGGATATACGCCGCAACGGATCCGATAACCGTAATTAAAATGATCGGACGACGGCCATGATGATCGGAAAGTTTGCCCCAGACAGGCATAAATAAAAATGTCATCAAGGAAAAAACACTCAGCAAAAGTCCGACCATAATGCCCGATGCGCCAAATTGCTGAGCATAAAACGGCAATAGCGGAATGACAATCCCAAAACTAACGAGATCGATAAATACAGTAATGAAAATGACAAACAAGGGTGAACGCTTCAAAACATGATCCTTAATGGTTGAATAAAATAGCCGATTTAATTTAAATCAATAATGAATGGGTCAGAATGATTGATCGGTAAAGAGCTGCGTATCGTCGGTTAACGGATCAAAAAATTTCGATATGCTTGGCTTCCAACGCTTTCTTCTCATTGACAAAATATAAAATGATCATACCTGCGAAAAAAAACACAATCAGAGACAAAATCGACAACCGCGCTGTCCCGCTGATTTGCCGGATAAGCGCAAATACGAACGGTCCCCAAATAGCTGAAAATTTCGTAAAGACCGAGTAAAATCCGTAAAATTCAGCCGTAGCTTTCGCTGGGATCATGGCCCCATAAAACGAACGGCTCAGCGATTGTGAACCGCCCAATACAATTCCTACAACTATTCCCAGTGCCATGTATTCCCCGGCCGTCGTCATAAAGTACGCATACACGACTACACCGGACCACACTATTAACGTAACAATGATCGCCCGTTTAGTCCCGATTTTCCCCGCTAATTTACTAAAGGCCAACGCGCCGACCATCGCAACAAGCTGAATGACAAATAACGTTATCATCAGGACGTCGGAAGATAATCGCAATTCTTCTTTTCCATAGATCGTTGCCATCGCAATGACCGTCTGGATGCCTTCGTTGTAAAGCATGAAGCCGATCAGAAAAAGCACCAGATGTTTAAAATGGACAATTTTTCGGCTGGTAGCGATCGTTCGGGAAAAACCAATTTGAATATACGCGATAATTTTAGGACGTCCAGCGTATTGCAGCGGAATGATTTCTGCCGCAGCAGCATCATGAACATATATCCAAGTGAAAATTGAAAAACCGCCCCACCACAAACCCGAAAACGCCAGAGCCCATCGAACTGCTTCGCCTGAAGTTAATCCGAATGAATCGTGCATCAGTATCAGTCCGAGTGACATAGCAAATTGAATATCGCTGCCGATATATCCGTACGCATAGCCTTTGCCGGAAACCCAATCCATTTTTCCCGGCGGCGCTATCTGCGGTAGAAACGCATCATAAAAAATATTGCCCCCGACAAAACCAATTTGCGCAATAATAAAAAAGAACATTGTAGTCCATACGTCGCCGCTGTTGCAAAAATACAACAGCACTGTAAAGAGGCTTCCGGCATAGCAGAATGTCATCATAAATTTTTTCTTAGATGACGAAAAATCAGCAATGGCACCCATGACCGGAGCACATAAAAACACAAACAACGCGGCACTGCTGATCATAAATCCCCACAGCGCCGTTGCGCTGTAAGTTTTATCGCCAATTGTAAAACCGTCGGACCCGACTACGGCATCGGCAAAATACAGGGGCAGAACCGCCGTGATGACCGTCAACGTAAAGGCAGAATTGGCCCAGTCGTACATACACCAGCCGAAAATCGTCTTTTTATTTATTTCGGGAGATTCCATATATCCATTCGATCAGATTTTTTTTTTGGCGCTCAATGTATTGTTTTTTCCGACATTTCACAAATTTTCTTTATTGTAATTTTATCCTTCATTTAACTTTACAAAAACCCGCTTCTTTTAAAGTTATCAAGAAGTTATGCAGTAATTTTTTTGAGGGTATTTTTTAGCAAATATTTCTTGCATTCTTAGGTTCGATCCGCTATATTAGCGACCTAATTTCATAAAACGCAAACCCATAGCTTGGAGACTCGCGTGTACGCAGTAATTGATATCAAAGGTTTTCAGTTCAAATGCGAAGAAGGCCAGAAATTGGTTATTCCCCGCGTGGCTGAAGCGGAAATCGGCGACAAGATCGTTTTCGATCATGTGCTCCTGATCTCCGAAAATGGCGATGTCAAAATTGGCATGCCTACCGTAAAAGGTGCAAAAGTCGAGACCACCGTGTTGCAACACGGGCTGGGCGACAAAGTCATTCATTTCCGTAAGTATCGCCGCAAAGGCTTTCAGAAGAAAAAAGGCCATCGTCAGCCTTTCACGGAAATTGAAGTTAACAGTATTACGAAGTAAGAAAAGGAGAGACCATGGCACATAAGAAAGGGCTCGGTAGTACCCGCAACGGACGCGACAGCCACGGACAACGTCTCGGTGTTAAGCGTTACAGCGGTCAATTCGTACTTGCGGGCAATATCATCGTTCGCCAACGCGGTACCAAGTTCCATGTCGGCAAAAACGTCGGCATCGGCAGCGACGATACGATTTTTTCTAAAATCGACGGCGTTGTCAAATTCGAGCACAAAGACAAAACACGCCTCAAAGTCAGCGTGTACCCGGTGCCCGAAGCGAAAGCGTAAACCCAATCCGATATACCTACGGTGTATCGGATTTATTTTTTGGACGGACTCATGGCTTGAAGTAAGAATATTTTATTTTTATTTTTCCAGAGTCCGTTTTTTATTTCAATGCTGACAATCCTCACCATACAAACCCCAGGGAGTAACTATCATGAAAATTACAGTCGTCGGTGGCGGTAATGTGGGCGCTACGGCCGCTCAGCGCATTGCCGAAAAAGAATTAGCCAATGAAGTCGTTCTCGTGGATATTATTGAAGGCGTGCCTCAAGGAAAATCGTTGGATATGTATGAATCGGCTCCAATTGAACGATTTGACGTTCGCATGATCGGAACGCAAGGATACGACGAAACGGCTGGCTCGGATATTGTCTTGATTACGGCCGGTCTGGCACGGAAACCCGGCATGAGCCGCGATGATCTTTTGCTGAAAAATGCAGAAATTATTCAAGGTATCACTAAAGAAGTTGCCAAACGTTCTCCGAATTCCATCATCATTATGGTAACCAATCCGCTGGACGTGATGACCTATGTTTCACACAAAATCAGCGGTTTCCCGAAAGCCCGCGTGATAGGTATGGCCGGCGTTTTGGATTCGGCGCGTTTTCGCTCGTTTATCGCGATGGAACTCGATGTATCGGTGCGCGACGTATCGGCATTCGTTCTCGGCGGTCACGGTGATACGATGGTGCCCTTACCGCGTTATTCGACCGTTGCGGGCATTCCTCTTCCGGATCTTATGGACGAAGCCACTATCAAACGGCTTGTCGACCGCACGGCCAACGGCGGCGCGGAAATCGTAAAATTACTCGGCACCGGATCGGCATACTATGCGCCTTCGGCTTCCGCTGTTGAGATGATCGAGTCCATCGTTAAAGATCAGAAACGTATTCTGCCTTGCTCGGTATGGTTGGAAGGTGAATACGGCCAGAAAAACGTTTTCTGCGGCGTACCGGTTAAACTCGGACGGAACGGCGTGGAACAAATTGTGCAGATCAAGCTAACCGCTGACGAACAAAAAGCGCTCGATAAATCAGCACAAGACGTCAAAGATAACATGGCTAAACTGAAATTCTGATTTTTTTTGTTTTTTATATTGTAAGGGCAATTTCACAATGAAGTTGCCCTTTTTTTATTCATATTTAATTAATTAAACTTTATTTATCTTTACACGTCTATGACAAAAAAGAAGACACTCTTGATAATTTTTTAAAATATTTTATGACTAAAAAAATCGTTGCAACTGTAGTTATGCTTTCTCTGATAATCGCTGCCTATTTTATTTTTTTTGCAGGCAATAAATCTTCCGAGAAAAAAGAATCGAAGACAGCATTGGTCACCCGCGTCATGCCACTGCATCGGGGTACACTGTCTGTCACAGTGAGCGCCACAGGAACGGTCTCACCAATTAATATCATCGAAATCAAATCCAAAGCCAGCGGGATCGTCGAAGCCATTCCCATCGAAGCCAGTGATCACGTTCGTATCGGTCAACTTATTACTCGGCTGGATCAAACCGATACGCGCAATAATTTTGAGCAAGCGCTCGCCGACTCTCAATTAGCCGCAGCGAGATTAGTGCAGCAAGAAAATAACTGGAAACGCTCTCAGGATTTATTTTCTAAAAATCTTTTGTCACAGCAGGAATATGACCAGGTATTTGTCGATTATGTCAGCTCAAAATCCTCTCTCATCAAAGCGCAATCCAGCTTACTCCTCGCTCGTCAAAAATTGGCTGAAACGATTGTGTTGTCCCCGATCAACGGTATCGTACTTTCTCGTAATGTTTCCGCTGGCCAAATCGTTTCTTCAGCCGTTTCTAATGTCGGCGGAGGGACAACCATTGCTCAGATTGCCAACATGGATGAAGTGTACGTAGTGGCAGCCGTTGATGAAGTCGATATCGGAAAAGTTCAGCTTGGACAGGCGACCAGTATTATCGCTGATGCTTATCCTTCGATGGAATTTACTGGCAAAGTTATTCGGATTGCTGCGCAATCTACGGTTGTCCAAAACGTGACGACGTTCGATGTCATCATTTTAGTTCCCAATAAAAACAATTTGCTCAAAGCCGGCATGAATACCTCGATCATGATCGATATTGCCCGCCGCGATAATGCTTTGTTGGTGTCAAACGAATTACTGCGAAGCAAAGACGATTTAGAATCCGATGCTCAAACCCTCAAAAAAGCCGGCGTCATTATGCCGGAACGAATGCGAAAATCGGCCGACTCCAGCAACACGAACCGCAGTGAATTGCGTAAAAAAATCATGTCTGACGGCCAGATGATTCACGACGGCGTTCTTAAATTTGTTGTCGTGCAAGAAGGTACCGATCTGAGAATGGTTCCGATTCGAATCGGACTTGCTAATTTCGATGAAGCGGAAGTTTTAAGCGGTTTATCCGATACCTCAAAAGTCGTCTTGGTTCAGTTCTCACAAGCGTTGCAAGAAGGCGAGCGATTCAAAGAGCGTCTTAAAGAACGTTCCGGCGGAATCCGATAAAGTTTTATGAATTTTTTTGAAAGCATTATTACCGCGTTGACCGCGTTGCGATCCAATCGGTTACGAAGCCTGCTGACGATGCTTGGCATTATCATCGGTGTCGGCGCCGTCATTGCGATGGTGGCTATCGGCGAAGGCTCACGCCGGCGTATCAATGAACGCCTGAAAAACCTCGGTACCAATTTACTTATCGTTCGTCCCGGCGCCCAAAGTATAGGACGCACGGTGCTGGCGGCCGGCAGCTCCATTACGTTGAAGCTGGAAGACGCCGAAACCATCAAGGCACGATCTGAATGGGTACAAGATTATTCACCCGAACTTTCACGAAATTCTCAGGTCAAATACGAAAACAAAAACGTCAACTCGTCCGTCATCGGCACTCTGACCAGCTATCCGAACGTTCGCAGTTTCACGATTGCTCAAGGTCGTTTTTTTAATGAAGAAGAATTGCGCGCACGATCCAAAGTCGCCGTCATCGGTCAGACCGTTGCCGATGCGTTATTCGAACGGGTTTCTCCCGTCGGACAAATCATTAAAATCAATTCGCAAAATTTTTACGTTATAGGATTATTTGAAAAGAAAGGCTCATCCGGCATTCAGGATCAGGACGATCAGATCGTTATTCCCCTTACAACGGCCCAATTACGATTGTTCGGACTGGATTATATTAATTCCATCGCGGTGATGGCAAAGGACAATGCGCCGCTCGAAGAAGTGACCTTTGATATCGAGCGTGCGCTCCGGCGCCAGCATCGGCTGCGTTCCGACCAGGAAAACGATTTCAATATCCGGAACATGTCTGACATTGTTTCGACGGCTCAAGAAACGAGCGCAACTTTATCGATTTTGCTGGCTTCTATTGCGGCAATTTCTCTGGTGGTTGGCGGCATCGGTATCATGAATATAATGGTTGTCTCGGTAACGGAACGCACCAAAGAAATTGGTATCCGGAAAGCGATTGGTGCAAAACGAAAAGATATTCTCGCGCAATTTTTGATCGAAGCATTAGTCATCTGTCTCCTCGGCGGTTTCATCGGCATTGCCATGGGTATTGGCACCGCGTTATTCCTGGAGTCCAATGCAGGTTGGGCTATTGCCATTACAACCGATTCGATCGTATTGAGTTTCGGCTTATCCATTGCCATCGGTATTTTTTTTGGTTTTTATCCGGCACTAAAAGCCGCCAAATCCAATGTTATCGATGCCCTGCGATACGAATAAGAAATCAACAAATTCCATTTCCTTTTTACCGGCGCCTTCATTAAATTGATGGCGCTTTTTTAATATACAGAAGGGGTCTCCCATGAAAAAACTATTATTGCTTTTACTTACAGCGGTATCATTAAGTTACAGCACTGAATTGATTCCAGGTTTCGTCGACGGCGACGTGGCTTCAGTTATGAAAGCCGCCAAAACAAAAAATCAGATCATCATGATTGATTTTTTTACGACGTGGTGCGGTCCTTGCAAATTGCTCGATCAGAATATTTATCGCAGTGCCGCTTTTAAAGCGTATACAGAACAAATGATTTGTTACAAAATCGACGCCGAAAAAGGCGAAGGCATTGCGATGGCGGATAAATATGGTGTTCGCGTGTATCCTTCTGTCGTCTTTATCGATGCCGATGGAAATGAAGTTGAACGTAAAGTCGGATATGAACCGGATATCAATCGGTACCTTAAAGAGCTCGACCGCATCATTCTCGGAAAAGACGTTTATGCTCAATGGATGAAAGAATACCAGAAAAAACCTTCCTACGAGTCTGCGGCAAAACTTGCCGAGTATTATTTACGATATGATTTGATTAAGGCGGTGCCGTACTATCAATTCGCACTAAACAGTGACCCTCAAATCAGTAAAGGTATGACCCGCGATCTGCTGATGCAACATGCGGTTACCGCATTGCAATTCAGCATCGATTCCATCGGTATTCCGGAAGCTGAAAATTTTCTCAAGCGTTTCCCCGAGCATCCGGCCAGCCATAGCGTTGCGGCCAATTTAGCGTACGCCTATCTGCGGAAAAATATGAATGATAAAGCATGGAATTTGATTACAATGACATACGAAAAAGCGGATGATGCCGGGCGAAAAGGAATTGAAGATATATATCAGCGCATTCGTCAGGCTACCGGCCATACGACAAAAGAAGAAGATTACGCCGAATTGGAAAAACTGGACGGAACTGCGGCCCGAGGCGCTTCCCGTATGATCGAAATTTATACCAAGCACGGTGAAAAAGACAAAGCTGCCTCTGTTGTATTGAATTGGATCCAGAAAAATCCGAACGGTTCGTTGAGCGATTACAACGATGTCGGCTGGAGCGCCTTTGAAGCCAAAGCCGCTGAAAAAGAAATGGCCACATCGCTTATAAAAAAATGGGATTCAAGCCCAGCTGCCAACCAGGATTCGTACGTAGCTGACACGATTGCTAGTTTATGTGAAGCTCTCGGTGACAAAGCTAACGCGGTGCGCTTTGGCGAATACGCCGTTAAAATGTCCCGCGACGGGTCGAAAATGAAAAAAACTTTTGAAGAAAATCTGAAACGTTACCAAAACATGAAGTAAGTTGAGTTTTGATGTCAGTCCGGAGTCGCTTATGAAATACTGCTTGTTCCTGTCAATGGCTGTGTTGTTTTTTAATGTCGAAATTTCAGCGCAAAATGATTTGCTCCAGTCCGGTCCCATGCTCGGTTATTCTGAAAAAACCGAAGTTCTGGTTTGGATTCAAACGACGAAGCCCGCTAAAGTTGAAGTCCGGTACTGGGATCAACAAAAAGCCAAAATTGAAAAGATCGATAACATTGCAGAAACGACCAGACTCATTCAGACGGCGGATGAAGGCGATCACATTGCACAATTTGTAATAGGAGGTCTTGGTCACGGACGAACTTACGATTATGAAGTTCTCATTAATGGTAAACCTGTCCGACATTCTGTACCCTATACTTTTAAAACGCAATTGCTTTGGGAGTGGCGTACCGATCCGCCCGATTTTACTGCAGCAATAGGTTCGTGTGCGTACGTCAACGAGGACTCTGTCGATCGTCCGGGCATTCCTTACGGAAGCGATTACCATATTTTTCAAACCATCGCCGATAAAAAACCCGATCTGATGTTGTGGCTGGGCGATAATACTTATCTGCGTGAAGTTGACTGGAATTCCTGGTCGGGTATCCTCCATCGCTGGCGTCATACGCGTTCACTTAAAGAACTGCAGCCCCTCTTGCCGTCCATTCATCATTATGCCATCTGGGACGATCATGATTATGGCCCCAATGATTCCGATCGTGGATATATGTTCAAATTCAAAACGCTGGAAGCATTTAAAATGTATAACGGTAATCCGGCATACGGATTCCAGGATGTACCGGGAGTTTTTTATAAATTTAATTGGAACGATGTCGATTTCTTTATGCTCGACGACCGGTTTTATCGTTCACCAAAATATGAAGAAGATACACCCGACAAAACCATGCTTGGAAAAGTTCAACTGCAGTGGTTGAAGGATGCATTGACCACCAGCATAGCGCCCTTTAAAATCATTGCCTGCGGCAGTCAGGTTTTGAACGAAATCGGCGATAGCGAATCGTATAATCTTTACAAATTCGAGCGCAAAGAATTGATCGATTTTATCAGAAAAAATGAAATTTCCGGCGTTCTTTTCATTAGCGGCGATAGGCACTTTACAGAAATGAACCGTAAAGATCTCGATTCGAATTTTTATCCGTTATATGATTATACATCATCGTCATTGACCGCAGGCCTGCATACAAGCGGTAAAGATATTAAAAACCCTCTCCGCGTAACAGGCAGCGTCTTCAGCGATGTTCATAATTTTGGTTTGCTTAAATTTTCAGGCAAACGTAAAGATCGTACGCTGACGATAGAAACGTACGATGACAAAGGCAATTTGCTTTGGAATTTTTCAATTCACGAAAATGACTTGAAACCCAAATCTAAAAAAACCGACAGCCGTCATTAAATGACTTCAATGGCTCAACAGGCGGAATTTGATGTGATTATTGCCGGAGCCGGACCGGCGGGAAGCAGTGCAGCAATCATCTTCGGACAAGCCGGCAAAAAAACTCTCCTCCTCGACAAATCGTCTTTTCCCCGCGACAAAACCTGCGGCGATGGCCTCACGTTCAAATGTATAGAGCCGCTACGTAAGCTTGGCGTACTTGAACATTTTATGGAAAAAGTTCAATTCTATTCACACGGATACTCATTGTTCTTCAGTGATTACAGCGAATTGACCGTGCGGCGTGCAATGAACGAATCAGAATATTTCGTGTACGTGCTGCCGAGATTTATCTTCGATAATATACTGCTTCAACGGGCTCTTGAATATCCATCAATCACGTTCATTCCTGCATCCACGGTTGAGTCGGTCATAAAAAACGATCATGGCGTTGCCGGAGTCAATGTTTCCAGCCAAAGTAAAAATCATACGTTTTCAGCGCCGCTCGTTATTGATGCTACAGGCGTCAATTCAACTATTGCAGTGGACGCCGGAGCGGGCAATCAGGATTCACACCGATGCGCCGTGGCGATTCGAGGTTATTATGAAAATATCACGGGTTTGCAAAATACAGTTGAATTTTATTTCGACGAATCGATTCTACCGGGCTATTACTGGATTTTCCCCACTTCAGCTACGACGGCCAATATCGGATGTGGTACGTTTCAGCATATTATCGACGAACGAAAACTGGATTTGCGCAATTTAATGGACGGTTTTTTCAAAAACCACCCTATCGCTAAAAAGAAACTAAACCGTGCATCGTTATGCGGTAAACTCAGCGGAGGTAAAATCCCTCTTGCGATCGAATATCAAAATTCAAGAGTTCGCGATGGATTGATTTTAACCGGCGACGCCGGATCGTTTACCGATCCCGTAACAGCCGAAGGAATTTCCTACGCCATGACGTCCGGCATTCTGGCAGCCGAAACGGCGATCTGTGCTATGGATGAAAATGATTATTCGACCCAACAACTCTCGGCGTACGATCATTTGTGGAAAACACGATTCAACCGCCAATTTTCAAAAGCTCCTTTTTTAACCACTCTCTTGTCGGCGGATATTTTTGCCGATTATCTCTCAAAATCCTTTCGTGAAAACGATCGGGCGCTCCGTTCTATCGGAAAACTTGCACAACAATATGAGTTGATGTTCAAACTTAAAGCGCTGATGAAAGCGATTTGAGTTTTGCTGACACATTGCCAGTTTCTATTGATGAACCTTCTGGAAAATCTTCCATTTTACAAAGTTTTTAGCGTGTTGATAACTTGTTGATACTTTTGTTTGCTCTTGACATTCAAAATAAAAATCAATAGGTTATGTCATTATAAAACAACACCCTAAAGAATGATAGCCGATATTAACGGGAGGTTAAATGGCCGCGTCAGCAGATGTGAAGATTTTTGACATCAAAAACACTAAGCTTTTTATAAACAATGCTTTTTCTGATAGTGCAAATGGAAAAACTTTTTCGACAATCAACCCTGCAAATGAAAAAGTTATTGCACAAATTGCTGAAGCGGACAAGGCCGATGTCGATAAAGCCGTCACATCCGCCAGAAATGCTTTTGCAGATGGCGGTAAATGGGCTAAAACGAGTGCAAGCAGACGTGGAAAATATTTGTGGAAGATCAGCGAACTGATCATGAAGTATGCCGACGAGCTTGCTTACCTCGAAACGATCGACTGCGGCAAACCAATTGGCGAAACTAAAGGAATTGAAGTTCCTGTAACGGCGGACATTTTCGCGTATTATGCCGGAGCAGCGACCAAAATCGAAGGAGAGACCATTCCGGTCAGCGGTAATTTTTTTAATTATACCTTACGCGAGCCGCTCGGCGTACTTGGACTGATAATTCCATGGAATTTTCCGCTGATCACGGCCGCACGCAAAATTGCGCCGGCCATCGCCGCCGGAAATACCGTCGTCGTGAAACCTTCTGAATTTACGCCGCTAAGTACCTTAAAGCTGGCCGAAATTATGGCCGAAGCCGGTCTCCCGGAAGGCGTTTTTAATGTCGTCACCGGTTACGGCAAAACGGCCGGAGCGGCATTGGTCGCCCATCCCGACGTCGATGGGATTGCATTTACAGGTTCGACGACTACCGGGCAAGAAATCATGAAAACGGCGGCATTGACCATGAAACGGCTTTCACTTGAACTGGGCGGTAAATCACCCAATATTGTTTTCGCCGATTCTGATATCGACACGACGGTCAAAATGGCCGCCGCCGCAATTTTTTATAACAAAGGTGAAGTTTGTACAGCAGGATCGAGGCTGCTCATTGAAGAAAAAATTCACGACGAATTCGTGGAAAAACTTGCGGCTCGTGCCGCTAAAATGGTTCCCGGCGATCCGCTCAATCCCGAAACCAAATTAGGTCCCTTATCCTCCGATGTACAACTGAAAAAAATCCAGCACTACGTCGATGCAGGTAAATCTGAAGGCGCGAAATTGCTCGCCGGCGGTAATCGTATCGGCAACGAAGGATATTATTTTCAACCAACGGTTTTCGGCGAAGTTAAAAATTCTATGAAAATTGCATCGGAAGAAATTTTCGGTCCTGTTCTTTCCGCTTTGAAATTTAAAGATTTCGACGACGCCGTCCGTATTGCCAACGAAACCTATTATGGTCTCGCTGCCGGCATCTGGACGCGCGATATCAAAAAAGCGCATACTCTCGCTCGTAAAATCAAAGCCGGAACCGTCTGGATCAATACATACAACATGTACGATGCCGCCATGCCCTACGGCGGTTATAAAATGTCCGGATTTACGCGCGAATGCGGTATGGAAGCCATTTATGAATTTTATACTCAGGTCAAATCCGTATGGGTTGATCTGAATTAATGTTGAAATGACCGATGGTATAGGATTTAGTACAATACACTTGCGCCTTAGACCCGATTTTTGACTTTCTAATCACTATTTCTAAAAAAGGATTGTTTTCATGTACCTGAATTTCCGCTTTTTGGCATGCTTGCTGTGTTTGTTTCTTTTCGGACAAACGGCAATAGCTCAACGCCAGATCATTGACCGCATCGCCGCCGTTGTGGACGACGAAGCCATTCTCGAATCCGAAGTTCAAAACTATGCCTATTTTGAAGCTTTGAATCAAAAAATCGATCCTGAAAAAAATAAGGATGAATACGATAAGCTCGAACGCAACATTTTGGAAAGTCTGATCAATCAAAAAATTTTGTTAGCCCAAGCCAAACTAGACAGCGTGACCGTGGATGAATCGCAGGTTGAGAGCACGCTCGATCAGCAAATTCAACAGCGCGTTCAACAAGCCGGTGGCGAAGATGCACTCGAAAAATATTTAGGTAAAAAAATTTCTGAAATCCGGAAACTCTACCGTAATAATGTACGCAAACAATTGCTGACGCAGAAAATCCAATCATCCCGATTTCAGGACGTCAAAATTTCACGTTCTGAAGTTGAAACGTTTTTCAAAACGTTTCAGGATAGTTTGCCGGAAGTCGGCAATTCCATCAATATGAGTCATATCCTGATGGAAGTGAAAGCAGGCGACGCTGCATATGAAGAAGCACGTAAACTGGCGGCCACCTTGCTCGATTCGTTGAAACGCGGTGGTGATTTTGCGGCGCTGGCCAAAAAATATTCCAACGATCCGAGTTCTGCCAAAAAAGGCGGTGAACTAGGATGGTTCAATCGTGCCGATTTCGTCAAAGAATTTGCCGAGGCGGCGGTTAAACTCGAACCGGGCGAAATTTCCGATATCGTCAAGACGCAATTCGGCTATCATATCATTCAACTCATCCAGAAATCCGGCGATAAAATCAATACGCGTCATATCCTGATCGGCGTTAATGCGACTGAAGACGATAAAAAAGCTACGATTGAAAAATTAAAACAAATACGGCAAGACATCCTCGACGGTAAAACCACGCTTGAAGAAGCGGCGTTAAAATATTCCGACGATCCGGCTAAAAAAGGCAATCTTGGAAATCTGGGATGGATTGAAATTTCAACCTTCCAGGACAAAGCTTTTTTACAAGCGGCTCAATCACTGAAGACCGGAGAAATTTCCGAGCCGTTTGAAACTTCATTCGGCTATCACATTGTCAAACTGAATGACCGTCGTGAAAAACGAAAAATGAATCTGCGCGAAGACTGGCAATCTATTGAGAATATGGCCATGAATCAAAAACAAGCCAAAGAAATGGATCATTGGCTTAAAGAGATCCGTTCTAAATTTTACGTTGACGTACGTATGTAAGTCCGTTTTTATGTTTGAAAAAATGTGGAAATACGTGATTACGCGATTTCTGGTTTGGCATTCCAGATTTCGCCAACCGTCAGAGCCGGTCAGTTTCAGAACGGTCGTGACGGATGCAACGCGTATCCTAGTATTTCTTCACGATTCCATCGGACATGAATCCCTCTCGTCGATGGTGGACCTGTTAAAATCGCGATTTCCAAAATCGATTTTTGAATTTATGATTACCGAATCCTTTGCACCGGAACACCGTCACAGTATCGAATTGCAAGGTTTCGAGGTACATATCATCCGTAAAACGGATGTTAACTTTTTCAGGATCATAAAAAAAAATAAAATTCGCCCATTGCGGCAGAAACAGTTTGACTTAGTGTTGGACATGGGACCTCGTTTCGACATAACCTTCGCTCACCTGTTTCGTGCATGCGATGCGCGCATGGTAGCCGGCATGATGAGCCCCGCTCATCCGGATGCTTTCCACAATGTGCTCGTCAAAGCCGGAGAATCGGGCTCGCAGCCCAACACCCTTCTTGATTGCCTTTCCAGATTGCGAACGTGCTGAGCCTTTAAGATACACACTCAAATCCTAGAGTTAATACTATGGGATCCGCGAATCGTTTCCGGTTGACATGGCTTTTTTTCCTGCCATGTTTCGCTTACGTATTGAATCTGCTTACCTGCCATCCGATTCAAACCGTTAAGACCGAGTCACAACCGCTTATCGAATGGGAAAAATATCAAAATCCGAAATACGGCTTCCGTGTCGATATTCCGGCCGGCTGGAGTGCGACGTATTCCGCGATCGGAATTGAATTATCGGATCCTTTGACGGATGGATATATTTCCATCAAAGCATTGGTGGAACCAAGCCAAGAAATCACCATGCCGTTGGATGAACATTTGATCCGTTCTTATTCCGAAAGGCATCCTTATTTGGAGGAACCTTTTTCAGATTTGCATGAACTCCATTCGTCATCGGGCTTAATCGGGCATCGGCTTCGCGCTCATTTCATAAACGATTACGATTATGAAACAGCCGAAGAGCGGCGGGTTCATCGTGCCGGTGACTCATCGGCTGTAGTCGCATACATGCCATGTTTGTTCCCGGGTGATCATTATTGTTCGACGGTTGAATTTTTTTCAACCGGGACGCCCGACTCGCTCGTACAGGGTATTTTGAATTCTTACCAATACATGTTCAAAACTTTTAATCAACGAGAACTCTTATCGATGAATTTAATTTCATCGATGGACATGCCGGATCGAGCTATCTGGTACGTGGGTGAAACACGCGGATTTACAATTGATTTTAATGGCGATGGCCAGGAAGAATTATTGGTTTCAGGCATTCGCCGAAGCAGCGATTCCCTTGCGAGCAAATGTTTTGTCAAACTTTTTAAAAAATCGAATGAAACCTACAAATTAATTCTTGAAAAAGAATTTTCCGGCAATACTTTCCAGGAATCGGATATTCAGTTGATCAATATTGACAATGCACCAGGCTATGAAGTGTTCTTGCGATTCACTGATTACGGTAATGAATGGGGCCAAAACAGTACGGCCTTGGTCCATTACGACGGACAACAATTTCGTGTCCGCGAATTCGGAGCATTCGCCGAAGCACGGGATATTAATCACGACGGCAAAGAAGAAATCATTACGGCGATTAAAAATTATTTTCAGCCGGGATCGGTATCGACGTGGTACGATATTTATTGTTATGAAAACGGAAATTTTGTAGAATCCAATCAGCGCTTCAAAAACTATTTTAAAGATGTGATGCTGCCGTCGTACAAAGAGCAGATCGAAAACGCCCGGACGGAAATGCTGGAATCCAAAGTTCAGTCGTTCCGTGTCTCGGCGTATTATCAGATTCGACGCCTTGAAAAATACGTCAAGTGGAGCGAAAAAATTGCCAATGGCGAAAGTTTAACTCCTTAAAATTGAATACGTCTATCAGTACCGATTACGAAAAATATTTAAAACCGGAAATCGTCGCCAAACTTTCCAACCTTGAAATCAAAGCCCGCCTGGTTGTTGAAGGATTTATTACCGGTCTTCACAAAAGCCCTTATCATGGCTTTAGCGTCGAATTTGCCGAGCACCGGCAATACATGCCCGGCGATGAAATCCGTTCCATCGACTGGAAAGTGTACGGGCGCACGTCGCGGTATTATGTCAAACGTTACGAAGAAGAAACAAACCTTAAAGCGTATGTAATCCTTGACACGAGCGGGTCGATGGGGTTTGCATCCGCTGCAATGACCAAACTTGAATACGGCGCCTGCCTCGCAGCGTCATTAACCTACCTGATGATTCATCAGCGTGATGCCGTTGGTCTAACCTTATTCGATACCAAAATTACACGTTTTCTTCCTCCCCGCTCGACGTTAAGTTATTTAAAAACCATTCAGGAATCTCTTGCTCACTCGCATACCAGCGACGAAACTGCCATGGCGCCCGTTTTACATGAAATCGCCGAACGGATCAAACGGCGTGGTTTGATTATTCTTATCAGCGACTTGTTTGATGATCCCGAAAAAGTGTTGACCGGACTAAAACATTTCCGACATCGCGGACATGAAGTAATCGTTTTCCATATCCTTGATCCCCAGGAAAAAGAATTCGCCTACAGCGGCGACGTCATTTTTGAAGATCTGGAAACCAAAGAACGCATTCAAACGCAACCGTGGCATATACGGTCCAATTACCGTGAACAAATGCGGTTATTTCTTGATCGTTACCGGAAAGAATGTCGTGAGAACAATATTGATTACGTTTTGCTCGATACTCGTACACCCTACGACACAGCTTTATTCGAATATCTCACCAAACGAAAAAAAATGGGATAACGTGTTAGATTATCCCATGCTTAATTCCTAAAAAAATATTTGCTCTATTCCGCCAAACGTAATCGGCTTCCGGGCCCTACCGGTATATCGAACCCGATGAAAATAGCAAACAGCAAAGACCAGACAATCAGAAAAACAACACTGTAAGGCGCCATTGTCGAAATGACGGTTCCCATACCGGCTGTTTTCAAATATTTCTGAATATAGGCTACAATTAATGCAAAATACGACATCATGGGTGAAATGACATTGGTTACCGAATCGCCAATTCGATACGCTGTCTGTGTCACTTCGGGAGTATATCCGAGCAACATAAACATCGGCACGAACACCGGAGCCATGATCGCCCATTTGGCAGAAGCGCTACCCATCATCATGTTAATACTCGCCGAAACGAGAATAAATAAAAGTAACAATGGAATTGCCGGAAGCCCGATACTTTTTAAAATTTCTGCTCCCTCGACCGCCAGAATCAATCCCAGCTTGGATTGCTGAAAATACGCAACAAATTGCGCCGCGCAAAAAACCAATGCAATATACGACCCCATCGTCGACATCGCCTTACCCATCGCACTGGCAACGTCGTTATCTTTTTTAATTGTTCCAGCGCCAATTCCGTAAGCCGTTCCCGAAATCCCGGCTCCTATAAAAATAATCGCCACAATTCCTGACAAAAAAGGAGAGTGCAGTATGCCGCCGGTCTTCGGATCTAATAATACTCCCATCAACGGCCATCCATTAGCCGGTAAAACAGACCAGATCAAAAACAATGTAAAAAGCAGAGACGAATAAAAAGCAAAACGTAATCCTTTTCTTTCAGAAGAAGTTAAAGCTTCGATCGCTATCGGTTTTTCATCACCGGTATATTTTCCAAGCCTTGGTTCTACAATTTTTTCAGTCACAAAAGTTCCGGCAATAGTTAATATAAATGTCGAAATAGTCATGAAATAATAGTTGCACGCCGGATTCACGAGATAGGCCGGATCTACAATACGAGCGGCTTCCTGGGAAATTCCTGACAGCAACGGGTCGACAGTGCCCAACACCAGGTTTGCGCTGTAACCTCCGGAAACGCCCGAAAACGCCGCGGCCATACCAGCCAAAGGATGACGCTCTACTGCAAGAAAAATAATCCCAGCCAACGGGACCAATAGCACATAACCGACTTCCGAAGCCGCATTGGACATCACTCCACAAAAAACGAGAACAACCGTCAATAGCCGTGGAGGAGCCGATGTGACCATCAAGCGTATCAACGAGGATAATAAGCCAGATCCTTCGGCCACGCCGATACCTAACAACGCAACCAACACGGTACCGAGCGGAGCGAATCCCGTAAAATTAGTTACCATACTCGTCATAATGTAACGCAAGCCATCGCCCGTCAATAAACTAACTGGACGAATCGTCTCGCCGGTTCCCGGGTGAATAACAGAAACATCAAACAATGATACTACACCTGAAGCAATGACTACGATTACGGCGAAACTCGCAAACAAAGTCATAGGATGCGGCAAAAAATTGCCAATTTTTTCGACCCAATCTAATACGCGATAAAAAAATGATTTTTTTTCGAGCATTCTTTCAATCCTTAATTTTATGATTCAATGAACTCTATTGCTCTTTTTTCGGACCAGTATATTCCGTCGCTGTTAAATCGAATGAATCCGACATGGCCTCCTGAATTCGGAATTTCCAGAAAAAAATTCGGATTACTCGTTGCTTCGTATGGAAAACATGACTCTCCGAGAAAGGGATCGTTTTTGGCGTTGACTAATAATGTCGGAATCGTAACGGCATGAAGAAATGATTTGCAACTGGCTTTGGCCCAGTAATCCTCCGCATCTTTAAAGCCGTGAAGCGGGGCCGTATAACGATCATCGAATCCTTTAAAGTCACGAATTTCATCAAAACGATGGTCGTCGATTTTTCCGGGATACAAACGCATTTTGGCCCGAACTTTTTCGTGAAGCAGCCGGAGAAAACGGTTCATATAAATCTGATTGGTTTTTTTTGCCATCTCTATAGCACTGGACTTCAGATCGCACGGAACTGAAAATGCAACGGCGCGTTTGATCAGTGGAGACAATGTATGACCTCGTTCGCCGATATATTTCAATGTCAGATTGCCACCCATGCTAAAACCAATCATAATGATCGTATCGTAGCTTTTCATGGAAATAGCATGATGAACGACGGCATCAAGGTCTTCTGTGGCGCCGCTGTGGTAAAAACGGAGTTGACGATTAACCTCGCCGCTGCATCCACGAAAATTCCACGCGAGCACATCCCATCCGTAACCGTTCACAATACGAGCCATTCCGCGCATGTAAGCGCGATCGGTATTACCTTCAAGCCCGTGCGACAAAATTACCAAGCGACGCGAACCGCGTCTCAGCCAATCAATATCGAGAAAATCGCCATCCGGCGTATCAATTCGTTCTCGTACATACGCTACAGGCGTAACTTTCCTGAATAAAGTGGGATAGATCGATTGAATATGACCGTTTGAAAATAAAAAAGGAGGAACGTACGTAGAACGAAAAACCGTCGGCATAATAACACAAACATCCTATGTTAAGAAAATTCGGTTGTGCAAAATAGGATGTTCGTGTATCGTAATCAAGGAAATAGGGATAAATGACCAGAGCTTTTATAGTTTTACTTTTAGAATAACCGGTTCATGCAAACGATCCATCGGAAGAATTTTGTTTTCCTTGTCAAAGCTTCCTCCCTGGCTATTCGCAATAAAAAAGAGTTCGCCGCCAATAATCACACCCAATGTCGGTTCATCGAACGCCGAATGACTCGCTTCCAATGTTTCATAGGAATCAACTTGATCGAGCGCTTTATTGAGCTTAAACCGTGCGACACGATGCGGAGTGATACCATTTTGAATCCCGATCAACTGGTTTTTATAAAAATACATCCCATCAATGCCAAGCGTGCAAACATCCGAAGCAAGTTTTAAAAGTTCGCACGATTTGGTGTTCATGTCGATTCGAAAAATCCCCAGCGAATAATCGGCCATAAACAAATATTTTTCATCTTCACTGAACGCAATGCCTTGTGGTGAATTAAAATATCCTTTCGGCAGGAATTCAGTAAGCTCATCCTTTTGAAAATCAATTTTGTATATGCCTTGAGGACGACTGTCGGAAATATACGCATCGCCGTTTTTGGCAATCACCAGATCACCGAACCAGTGCGCGCCGGTATTGGCTGGAGGTAAGTATTTTTTCAATAATTTTTTCGTTTTTAGATCGTATTTAAAGACGGCCGTCTGATTTTCGTTTTCTTTCATGAAACCGTCCATTTGGGGGGTTGCCGTTGTCGTAACCCACAAAATTCTTCTGGCAGCATCAACCTTCATTCCCATGACAGCGAAAAGGCCATCGTCCGGAATGGAAAAATCGCTGACATTGCCTGCTGCATCGCGTTTGACAATTTTCTTTTTGTGAATACTGCTGATATAAAAATTTTTATCCACCGGATCGTAGGCTACACTTTCGGTAATTAAATCCTTCTCGGGTAAAGAAAACGCCGTCGAACTGCGATTGATAGGAAGTTTATTGTCCTCGAATTTTTTGATGACTTTTTTAAAGGTGTCATCGTTAAACATCGTTACGAAATCGCTGTCTTTTGCAATTACCGCATACGATAAGCCCATTCGCCCAAGCCTGTCCAAACATGCTATGGCCTCCTCTTTTTGCCCGTTAACGGCATAAGCTGAAGCAAGATTGAGTATCATTCGCGGCGAGTTTGGACGGAGCTTATTCACTTCAAGCATGTTTTCGAGAAAAGCCGGATAATTTTTAGTCTCATAGGCCCCGACAGCTTGTTGAAAATAATAATTCATGTCTTTCTTTTGTTCTTGTGCCATCAAAGACAAAGCTAACGCTGCAATCAATACAATTATTTTTTTCATACTTTCTTTCATGAGGTTAAATGAACCAAATAATTAAACAGCTTTCGTTCGCTGATCAAATGCCCTAAACAGGTATATTATTTTTTCCATTGATATTTTTTCAAATCAACGCGATCACGAACAAAAATGATTTTTTCTTTTTCGAGTAATTTCTTTTGCAGTTTGAACATAGGACTGTTTTTTGGAAATGAAATTCTGCCTTGCGCATTGATTACCCGAAACCACGGAAAGGACGAGCCTTCCGGTAAGTGGTGCAGTGCGTAGCCGGCCAACCGTGCATGCGATGGAAATCCTGCAATACGCGCTACCTGGCCGTAAGTCGCAACTTTGCCATACGGAATATCGTCAACCGCTTCCCAGATTTTATAATATTTATTGTGATTGTTTTGAGATTTCATCGATCAGTTTTGTTTTTTTCAAAAACCAGTTACGTTCGTCTGCAATCGGTGTCGTATCCGAGGTAACAGTAACCGGATTCTGACCGATCATTATTTTTTGGGTACCGGCACTGGTTCGAACTTCCATCGGCAGTTCGAAGTCAACACCTTCCATGCGTATTGCATATGTCCGCTCGTTCATATGGACAATAACAATTTCCGGAATCTGCGTCGTATATAAAAATGCGGTTATAAATGGTGTATATGCAGTGCCGGCATTTAATTCAACCAATCTGATAAAGTCATCCGTTGAAACATGACGTTGGTAGATATAGTTGGAGTCGGTAGCAAATTCTTTGATAATTTTAAAGCAAACGGAATCGCCGAGCAGAAATCTCAAACTATGTAAAAGTATAGCACCTTTATTATAAATATCCGGATGATACGATTGAAACGAATTGACGTCACGACCGCCAACGATCGGCCTGTTATTTTTGATTTGACGCATGATTTTGTTGATATACACGTGATATCCGGTTTCGCCGGATTTATCCAAATGGTATAATGCTTCGCCGTACGTAGCAAAACCTTCATGAATCCAGAAATCGGCCCAATCGCTCACTGTGACTTTATTGCCCCACCATTCGTGCCCCATTTCATGCAGCATCAATTCGTCAAATGTGTTCCCATTAATAACCTGATACCGATACCCATTCCCATACGAGTTTATCGTTTGATGTTCCATACCGAGATAATCCGTTTCAACAACAGCAAATTTTTCTTTAACAAACGGATATTCGCCAAAAAACTTACGATAAGTATACAACATATCGACAGCCATATCGATCAATGAATCGGCACGGCTTCGATTTTGCGATAAGACGTAATAATAAATCGGCATGGTTAAACCGGATTCTGTACTGTAGGCACGTTGTACGGTCTCATACTTGGCAACATTAATCGCAATATTGTAAAGGTTGATCGGATAATTAGTTCCCCAATAAAAAGTTTTTTCTCCGTTTTGTTCGGCTGTAACCGATCGCAACAGACCGTTGGATGCGCAATAATATCCGTCAGGAACGGTAATATGTAAAGTCACGCTGTCGGGCTCATCGGAAGGGTGATCTTTGCAGGGAAGCCAGATTTTAGCGCCCTCACCTTGACACGAAAGCCCGATCCAATCATCGTTGTTAGCATCTTTAGACCAGTTGAAACCGCCCAGCCACGGCGGATAAAGCGCCGTCAAAGGTTTGCCCGAATAATTAACTTTAATCGCAGCCTTTGCATCTGCAATCAATGCTTTGTCAGGTATGATCCAAAGTTTGTTATTCTGATGTTTAAATCCGGCTTCAGCTCCGTCAACGTCGACATTGGAGACTGTAAAAGTATTCAAAAAATCTAATTCAATTTCCGATAGCGTCGATAAAGCCTTTAAAGTTACGACTACATACCCACTTAACGAGCGGTCTTTCGAATGAATATTCAAATGGATATCATATGCGGTTACGTCGAATAATTTTTGATTGGCCGACAACGGCCCACCTGTTGTATATTTACCCGGTAAAGCATACCGTGAATCCAGATATAAATAAGCCGAGACACCGGCAATGGTCACCACTGCGACAATCCACCCAAACCATTTTAAAATTTTTTTCATATCACTTCTCGAGTTTCTTCATTTTATGACCAATCGATTCTCCGCTCCAAATACCGGCCATGGGAATCCAGAAACACGCCGCGATCCATCCTAACGATTGTTTGAAAGCGCCCCAAAAAACTTCGATGATATTGGAATACGCCATAAGGCTTTCCGGTCCCCGCAAATTAACCGACGTCCATCCGTATATATAATAACCAATAACAAAAATTCCCATTACTACAAAATACCCCAGCAAGTATCCGCAGATCACTGCCGTTCGAAAAACGCCCGGTTCGACCGATCGAACACGTTTGACCAGATAACGCCCTGAAATCAATCCGATGGCCAGCGATGCCATCCAAAACCCAATCAATAACATCCGGTCACGACTGATAAAATCGTTCCGCATCTCCTGACCATACAGCACATAGATGGATGGAATTAAAAAAGGAACTATCCAAAAAGCCGTTAAAATGGTTTTCAGTTTCATTGATTTGAAATTTCGTATGACGATAAAAAAATAATCAATCGATTAATGATTATCAATCCGGAAAAAAGACAAAGGGATTGAATCAATTTCCAAATTCAATCCCTTTTAAATTCTCATTCTAAAGAAAAGAGTTTATTCCAAAGCTCGCACATGAACGTTGCCGCCGGATGTGTGTGCATAGATGGTATTACCGCCGCCGTTGATGCTGCCTTTAATGCGCATTTCGCTGATCTTGCCGGAAATCGTCATCGGCAGATCGCATTCCACTTCGCCGCCGCTGGTGGACAGATCCAAACTTGCGGCTGTATTTTTTGGAACGCTGATATCAATATCGCCGCCTGACGTTTTTACGAAAATACCGTCATTGGCTTTGCGAACACGCACGTCGATATCGCCACCGGAAGTTTCAGCCCTCACTTCGCCTTCTACATCCAGAACTTTGATACGTCCACCGGAAGTCGAAACATCCACTTTGCCTTTCGCTTCGGCAATCATGATATTGCCACCTGACGTCGCCATCCGGATATCACCGTTTGTTTTTTCAACACGGATATTGCCGCCGGATGTACCGAGATCAACCTGGCCTTCGACTTGGTTCAACGATAAGTTACCGCCGGAGGTTTCGCCTTTGATTTTTCCTTTGACCGTTTGGATTTCGATATCGCCGCCGGCCGTACTGAGATACATGTTATATTCACTTGGAACTTTGATCGTGTAATGAACGTCCATATTCCATGAGGTACGGAACCAACTGCGTTTCATCTTTCCGGCAACTTCAATTCCACGTGATGTTTGTTCAGCCGTAATCGTAAAATCTTCCAATGTTCTTTGACTTCCACGCATTTCGACGTAGACCGATACTTCATTGGCCGCCGTGCCTTCGATTGAAACTGATCCGACGTCTGTTGACAAATAAAACGTTTCACCGGGCGAAACTTTAAATTTTTTGTCAAATGTTTTGTCGGCTTCGCCGGCATAGGCTGAAACAGCCATCATAATGATTGCGAAAACCGTTGTTGGAATTAAAAGCTTTTTCATAAAACCTCCTGCGTGTGGGCTTTGTTGGACATCATCATAAACGGAGGATGGAAGGATAAGTTTCAGGAATTAATAAAAAAGAAAGAGAACGCCTCTTTCGAAACGTCCTCTCTCGTCCAAGCAGGGGAAGGAAGGAAATACTATTTTAAAAATTTTTGCGTCAAAAATTGATCGACTGACCATTTGCCACTGCCTTTGATCATAATCGCGATGACTAATCCCAACGCCAGCAAATGGTATTCTATGCCCTCGCCTTGCGGTTTGGCATACCAATTCATGAAAAAGCCCCATCGAAAATGTACGATAGAAATTGCGCCAAGCATCACCAGCCCGATACTAAAGGCCATAAACCGACCGGCCAGGCCGATCACAAGAGCCAGAGCGCCAAGCGATTCCGCCATGATGACCAGGAAAGTCAGAACCGGCGCCACCTGCAATATTTGATCGAAGAATTCGATGGTACCGCTGACGCCCTTGCCGCCGAACCATCCGAAAAGCTTCTGAGCGCCGTGTGGAAAAATCACTCCGCCCAATGCGATCCGTGACACCAATGCCGCCGTGTCGCCGTTTGTCTGAATGAGTTTCTTCCACATGAAATTGCCTCTGCCCTGCTGATCGGATGAATATATCTTGATAACATAAGGGTATATTGGAAAATAAAAAATGCCCCAGAAGGGGCATTTGCTTGTTTTATCTGTCATCATGTTATTTTGATTTTATAAAAATATATTCACCGCGCTTGGTTTCACCATGTTCGATGCCCTCAATCCTAGCCCATAAAGTATCGGCGCCGCGCTTCGTATACCAAATACGTTGCGGAAAATCATGCGCCAAATTTTCAAACGTTATTTCCTCGCCGGAATATTGAATCATTTTAAATGGAACCGCCCCTTGATTGCCTTCAACAATAGCTGAAAAAATTACGGCCTGACGGCGTTGTTCGATAGTCATTTTTTCAAGCATCAGCGTATCGATGGCGGTTACACGGTAACTTGTTCCTGACAGCGTACTGTCATTTTCCTGAGTCCAGATTTCAATCATGGTGCTGCCGGGTTTTTCAATTTTCCATTCACCGACTATCCAAGCTAGTTGCGAAAATTCAAACGGTTTTGTTTCAGTTTTTGTTTCCCGTGAACACCCTGTAAGGATCAAGAAAAACAGGCAGACTTTTTTCATGAGTTTCACTCTTTAATAAAAGTTTAAAAAAATTATTCAAAATTAAATGCCGACTGGGGACGGTTTTTACGCGTTAATAGTTCCGACATCTTGTAAGCTTTTGCAAAATACGACGACGGTAATTCTCCGGCAAACGATTTAAAATCCTTTAAAAAATGTGATTGATCGTAATATCCGCATTCAAATGCCAGCGGCGACCAATCGGTTGCCGATTCCGATTCAAGCGCCCGGAATATGGATTGAAAACGGATGATGCGAGCAAACATTTTTGGTGAAAGTCCCACCTGATTTTTGAATAACCGCTCCATTTGACGCTCGCTGATACCCAGAGTCTGTAGAAAATTTTTTAAATTAATCACACCGTTGCGTGCAAGAATGGCTTGCGTAGCCCATTGTGTCAACTGAAAATCATTTTTGTTGGATCGAAGGCTCGTAGACAACCACGTTTCGATAATTTTTTTTCTGCAAAGTGTGGATGATTGGTCGTAAAGTTCTGAAAAAAAATCTGAAAAAGGAATGAGGTCTTCAATATTGAAAATCCGGTCGGTTATTTCGCTCTGCGGAAATTTAAAAAATGGGAAAGCGCCGCCGGGATGAAATCGAATGCCGAGCAAATCAATTCGTCCGGTAGGCTGGATCATCACATGTTGGGTCATCTGACCCACTACCAATGCTGGTGGCTGAACCTCTACCGAACCGTCTGAATGATATCGTTTGAAAGATTCGCCAAAATTTAAAACCAACTCAAAACAACCGTCGGGCAAAATTCGCTCCGGCTGGACGTGACCGTTATACGTATCGTCGCGTAATTCCCAAAAGCATTCCACATACGGGATTAATTCAGGGCAAGGTATGTGTTGACGATAAATCATTGTTGTTTGAGTAAATTCATCGTGTGTATGAGTAAATCTTTGTTACCCGTTTCGCCATGCCCGGGAATAATGATAGCCGCGTCGGGAAATTTTTTCATTACATGATCAATGGAGATTGGCCACTCATTGAGTACGGCGTCGCCCGTAAATCCAAGGTCGGTCGATTCGGCCGACTTGACCAGGCATCCGCCGAATAAAACATGCACCGACGGGATATAGACAACGATATTGTCGGGTGAATGTCCCGCACCCGGATAATAAACCTGAAATTCCATTTCATCAATGGAGAACGTCGAGTCATGTTGAAATACAACATCAGGAAGTGGTAATTTGTTTTTCTCGGCCATTTGTTTCGTCAGATAGTATGCCATAACCGAGACATGCTCGCGATGCGCTTGCACAATACCACCCAACCGGTCATCGTGAAAATGCGTCGATAAAATCCAGCGGATCGGTTTATTGAATTTTTTCCGAACCCATTTAACCAATTGTATTGTAACCGAGTCGCCCCAAGCTGTATCTACGATGAATACACTTCCGGATGTAACTACAACCAAACCATTTGACGGAAATGGATGGCCGTTCAGGTTTTTGTAAGATGTATGAATCCAAATATTATCAACGAGAGGGCGGGCTACAAGATTTTCAGAGATTTTTTCCTCTTCACCGGCAAAAACGGCTGCATTCAAAAACGTCAACCATAGAAAAACAAAACGCATGACAATTTTCTAAAAATGGGGATTGAACATATTCATGTCAACATATTTCATTCCCACCAATAATTCCAGTAAAATTCGTACGTCTCAACGATCGATCGAACGGATATCTGTCCAGAGCTGACGCCATATTTTCCATTCGCCATTCGACTGTTTGCGATAAACCGACACAGCAAATCCCCATTGATCTTTGGCGATTTTGACATCACCTTTGACATAGGACCACGAAAGAAATGTTTTTTTGAAGGTCGAGGCAATCGTGCTGTCAATCGTGATTGCAACGATCTGATTGTCAAACACGTGAATGGTTGTGACGGAAGAATCTTTTGGAAACCAAAAATTACTAATCGCATCAATGCCTTTGATTGCGCCCATCCCGTTAGGCATGATCATGGCATTTTCTTCAAAAAGTGAGAGAACGCCATTTTCGTCGTTGCGTAACCAAGCTTCAGTATAACGTTCATTAATAGCACGAATGGTGCGTTCATCAGAGGTATCTTTGACAGATTCGCATGAAACCGCCAGGATCAGGCAACCGATCAGTAATACGGATCTAATGTTTGCGTATGTAAATAAAATCATAAGCTATTTGCCAGTTCTTTCCATTGTCAAGCGACATCTCGGAATATTGCCGGACTTTATCCGGTCCGAGGTTATAAAAAATCATTTTCCTTAAAATTTTCTTCCCGCTGGCTCGATGAGTTTCTCCTTCGAAGACCATGGCGCCGTCACGGTATTCACCGATAAATTCGCTAACATTGCCAACGTGATCTACCCATGTTTGCCGCCATTTTTTCAAATAACGGTCATAGAAATTAATGCTCTTGCCCGTATAACCGTCACTTTGTGAGTAATTTTCCATGATAATTGAACTGTCGACCAAAAATTGTTCGACGCTGGTCGCAATGACTTGCTCGGAATCCGTGACCTCCCATTCACCAATCCAAAAATCGAACTGACGTTGCGGCTTTACTTCTTGAGCGTTCAAACTTGTAAAACTTACAATCAAACAAATCGCCAAAATACTTCTGCACATATTTCTTCCTGTTTATTTTTTTCGCCAATAATGGCCGTCAAATGTAGTCGTCCAAGTTTTACCGTCGTCTGTGCTGTTTTCGATAAATTGCCGTACATGATCAGGCGACAGGTTGTAGAACGTCATTTTTGTAATCGTCATGACGCCGCCTTGTAAAAACGGATCCGTTACAAACCACATCGCGTTATCGTGGTACGTGCCATTAAAAAGTGTGACCGCGCCGGAATTATCGACATAAAATTGCTGCCACTTATTGATGCTCGAATTATAGGCATTAAAACTCCTGCCGATATATCCGCCCGGGTTGGTGTAATGTTCATGAATCGAACAATCGTTCAGGATTCTTGTGATAGAACTGGTGCCTACGGTCACCCCTTGTGGATTTTTGACATCCCACTCGCCGACCCAGAAATTGAATTGCTGCGCTTCGGCAATGTGGGCACACGGGGCCGCATTGGAATCAGCTTTTGCCAGGATCGTTTTAAAGCGCTCATCATTTTTAATCCCTTTAAAATCCGCTTCATTTTCAATCATCGCTTTATTGGAAAAGCCCCAGTTCATGGCTTTGGTCAGCCATTCAAAAGCTTCGTTATTTTTTTGCATGAGTGCATTGACTCTGGCCGACCGAAGCATAATGGCAATTTTCAAATACCCTTTTTGATCGGCTTTTTCGTACGCTTTCAACGCCTGTGCATATTGCCCGAGCGCCTGCAAACAATTGCCTGACCGAAACAGTGCGTATGCATTATTGCTGTCTTTTTTTGCAATCGCCTCATAGTGTTTTAAGGCTTCCGGATACTTTTGCAAATTAAAAAGAGTGTCGGCTTTGGACATATCTTGCGCCCACGTTAAATGATTAATAAAAAAAATAAAAATGATCGCAATACCTACCGGCTTCATAAATAAAATCCTTATTAATAAAATTGATGAAGAAAAGTAGGAATGAAGCGCGTGATAAACCGTACCCAATTGGGGTGTAAAAAAATCAGATGAGTTTTCGTCTCAGAGCCGTGATGACAGCCTCGGATTTAGAATGGACGTGGAGTTTGCGGTAAATATTTTTAATGTGAGCGTGCACCGTGTCACGGCTTACATTGATACGATCGGCGATTAGTTTGTAACTCAATCCTTCGCACAATTTGGACAATACTTCTTTCTCACGTTCGGTTAGCACGACGCCGGGTTCGATCTTGAACGATGCAACGACCATTCGCGCAATAGGCGCACTCATGGGCGCACCGCCCTGATGAATATCTTTGATTGCCTGTAAAATCTGCGATGGCGACGCCGTTTTGATCAGGTAACCTGTCGCACCGGCGCACAACGATTCAAAAACCATGGTATCTTCCTGATGAACCGTCAACATTAATATATCGACCTCAGAAGCGTTGGCCTTGATTTTTCGAATGACGTCGATCCCGCTCATGCCGGGCAATTCAATATCGAGCAATAAAACATCGGGAAGATTCTTTTTCAAAGCATCAACCGCACTCTCGCCATCGCCGAATTCTCCGACCAATTGGAATCCCTTCGTACTATTCAGCAGAAGCTTCAATCCTTGCCGGATGTCCTGATCATCTTCAACAATCGCCACTTTGATCATGCAAATAATCCTTTAATGGACGAGATGATATCCCAACGAGAACGCTTGGCGTTACTGGACGCAACTACGATCTGATAACGACTGCCAATTAAGGCAAGGCGCGTTCCATTTTCTGATGATTGAATATTGAACTGCGCATTGATCTTGGCGGCCCTTAAACGCATATTGGATAATCCGTTACCTTTTCGAGGGCTCTCGCCCAATCCTTTGCCATTATCGCTCAAGTAGATTCCAAAATCGGTGCTACATAATTCAATAACTAATTCTGCCTGACCGGCATTGGAATGTTTTAAAATATTGTTCATGCCTTCTTTGAAAATCAGCGTTGCGTGACGTCTCCAGTCCATGGAAAGTTTCACATCAACGAGGTTTTCCGAGATACCTTTAACGCTAAACTGTACGGAAGATGAATCAAAAAGATCATATCCGAAATCCCTTAAATTGACGATCAGGTCTAAGAGCGTATCTTTCTGAGGATCGAGCGTCCAGATAAAATCGCGCGTATTGACCGACAAACTGTTCGCTGCATCGGTGACTTTTCCAAGATGGGACGCCATCTCTTCATCATGAACATCCATTTTACGACGGATCAATTCACCGAATAAATTAATCTTTGTCAATTTGTGCCCGAGCTCGTCATGAAAGTCTTGCGAAACCTGCTTTCGCACGCGTTCACGCTCTTCAATTCGTAAAGTTTCTTCTCGTAATTTTTGCCGCACTATCCGGCGATGAAGAACGGCTAATGTCAGCACGAAAATCATCACACACGCGGCATAAAACCACATCGTTTTCCAAAACGGAGGCGTAATAATAATTTTCACTGTACGTTCGTTAGCGCTCCACACGCCGTCATGATTAGTCCCTTTGACGTGGAAAATATACGCTCCGGGCGCCAGTCCCGTATAGACGGCTTCAGGGGACTTCGTATAAACCCAATCGGGGTCAATGCCTGAAAGCTGGTAAGCATAACGATTTTTTTCCGGAGCTGTAAAATCCAACGAGCTGAAAGCGACTGTAATAAAATTTTCAGTGTAATCTAGGATCAGTTCACTGTTTTGAAAAGTGGCTGGAAAACGATCGAATTTCTTGATCTCTGTAATTTCAATATCGGGATGAAACGGATTATCCAGAATTGTTTCAGGTGACACGGTATTCACTCCGAGAATTCCGCCAAAATATAATTTTTCGGAAGCACTCTTAAAATAAACACCCGGCGAAAAAAGATTGCTTTGCAATCCATCGGCAATGTCATAATTGTGAAATGCTCCGGTTTTTTTATCAAACCGGCTCAAGCCTTTATGCGTACTGATCCACAAGCGATGATCGCTATCTTCTAAAATACCGCAAACGACGCTGTTAGGTAATCCATCTTTTTCATGATAGGCAATAAATTGCCCGGAGGACGCATTGAATCGATTGAGACCTCCAGCCGTTCCAACCCATAATTCACCGTCAGTATCCTGCAGCAGCGAATACACGTAAGGATTGCTCAAACCGGTAGTATCGTTCGTCCGGTGCATAAAAATTCGAACTGAATCATTTTCATATAGTAATAATCCTCCAAGCGTTCCAATCCATATTCGATTTTCGCGATCTTCGTAAACTACTTTCACTGAACGAACCAATTCCGAAACGGAACCGATCGATTGTATAACGTCCGTAACCTTATGAGTATGTTTATCGAGTTTGTACAATCCTAAGCCGTCGGTTCCAATCCACAAATTTTTCGCATGGTCTTCAAACAGGAACGAAATTTCAGCTTTCAGTAATCGTGAGTTATCGCTCAATAACCTCCACTGCTTGCTATTCGGATCAAATTCGAACAATCCTTGCGTACGCGTCCCAATCCAAAAATGGGATCCGGATTTCAGCACCGATGTGACATCAAAATTTTTACCGGGTGTGAAAAGCTCGATGTTTCCGGTCAGTGAATTCCACCGGTTCAATCCCTGTTTAGTTCCCATCCAAACGTTGCCACCTTCATCTTCTATAACGCAATTCACAGCAGGATCGCCAATGAGTGGATCGTTTTTTATGGACAAAAATTTATTCGCATATCGTGAAAAAGTATATACGCCGTCATAATACACGGAAAACCACAACAATCCCGAACGATCCTCCAGAATAGACACTACCGGCTTTAACGGGTTTTGAAAATGTTTGTATACGACCGGTACTTTTCCGGGCTCCTGCAGCCATAACCCTTCGCCGGTTCCAATCCATAATACGCCTTCACGATCTTTTACAATATTTATAATTCGTTGTGATCCGAAAATTTCAGGAAATACTTTTTCAAAAATTTCAGATGCTGGGTTAAACTGAAAAATACCTTTTCCAGTTCCAACCAACAAATTGGATCCATCACATAGCAACGAAACGACGGACATCTTTCCTGAATTTGTTGAGGGAAAGTATGAAGTAAATTTTTTCAGTTTTGAATCCCATTTTCCAAGTCCATTGTCAAAAGTTCCAATCCACATTACCCCGTCTTTTCCACGCCGGAGCGTTCGTATCGATTCAATCCTGATCGAATAAACAGAATCGCTTTCACATTGGATGAAAACAGGATTAGAATCATGTCTCATCGACGACGGCAGGACAAAAATACCGTTGCCTTGGGTTGCAAACCAAATATTTCCCTCTTCATCCTTTTCTATATCCCAGACAATTGTTTCCGTTGCATTGGAATCCGGAAAATAACGGACAAATTTGCCTGTTGTCGGATCAAAGCGATTAAGTCCACCGCCGTACGTGCCGACCCAAAGACAACCGTCGTCATCTTCATCAAGGCACACAATATCGTCATGGGACAGGCTGTTGGCATCCGCAGGATCGTGGCGATAGGTCGTATAGCGATAACCGTCATACCGCACAAGCCCATGTAAAGTCCCCAGCCAGACATAACCTTTGCGATCCTGATGGATAGCAAAAACAGCATTGGAAGAAACGCCTTCTTCCAAAGGCAATTTCTGCGGCATCATTCGTGTGATTTGAGAATGTAAGAAAGAAACGAATGCTGTCTGCAGAAGAATGTAGATCCAAAGTTTCATACTATGACTTAAATTTCGGCAATCTCTTCTTCAAGAAGTTGCCGTTGATACATATCGGCATAGATACCATCCAAGGCAACCAATTGCTCATGCGTGCCTTGTTCGATGATAGCGCCTTCAGATAATAAGATGATCCAATCCGCTTGTTTCACAGTCTGTATACGATGGCTAACCAGCAAAGTCGTACGATTTTCCATCAACACCTTCAGTCGTGTCAGAATTTCATCTTCAGTATGCGTGTCGACGCTGGAAAGTGCGTCATCGAGAATCAGAATTTTTGGCTCGCGTATCACTGCACGTGCGATGGCAAGCCGTTGTTTCTGTCCTCCGGAAAGTGTAATGCCGCGTTCGCCGATTACCGTATCATATTTTTCCGGAAAGTCTTCTACATTGGATTTTAATTGCGCGACGTCTGCGGCCCAAACGGCTTTGTTCGTATCCGTATGTTCTACGCCAAAAAGAATATTATTCAAGATTGTATCGGAAAAAAGAAACGTATCCTGCGGAACCATCCCGATATGGCGACGCAATATATCGATCGGGATATCGTGAATTTCGACATCGTCGATAAAAATCGTATTTTTCGGAATTTCATACAACCGCGGAATCAGATTGACCAGCGTACTTTTTCCCGAACCGGTGTGCCCGACAATACCTAACGTCATACCGGCATGAATGTTTACGTTGATATTTTTTAAAACCGGCTCGGATCCGTTGTAATGAAAAGTCAGATTACGGATTTCAATTTTTCCTTCGATCGTTTGAATCGGTTTCGCAGAAGGCGCGTCAACAATTCGAGGAGCAGTTTCGAAAATTTCATTCATACGTTTCATCGAAGCCGATCCGCGCTGAAAAATATTGATGACCCATCCAAGTGCGATCATCGGCCAGATCAAAACGGCAAGATAAAAATTAAACGCCGTGAATTGCCCCAGCGTAATATCACCCATCATCACCAGCCGTCCACCCTGCCAGAGCAATATGGCTACACTCAACCCTATCGTCAATACCACACTCGACATCATGATACCGCGTACGCGAACGGCATCCATATTCAATCGAATGTAATCGGAATTGAGCAACCTGAATTTTTCAATCTCGTGATCCTCACGTACGAATGATTTAATCACGCGGATGCCGGAAAAATTTTCCTGCGCACACGAACTGATATCGGATAATTTTTCCTGAACTTTCTGAGACCGGTGATGAATCAGCTTTGACAATTGATTAATGGCAAAAGAAAGAACCAACAGTGGAACGAATGCAAGTAAGGTCAGTTTGGGACTGATGTGAATCATCATCGGAACCACGTACACGAATGCGATAATGGTGTTGGCCGTGTACATAATTCCAGGCCCGAGAACGTCTCTCACGGCACTGAGATCATTGATCATGCGGCTCATCAGGTCCCCGGTTCGCGTATATTGAAAAAACTGCAGGTGCAGTTTCTGCAAATGCGCAAAAAAATCATTACGTAAATCGTATTCAATTTTCCTCGATGCAACGATCAATGTCTGTCGCATAGCATACAAAAAAATACCGTGAAAAATTTCAATCGACACATACAATCCGATAAAAACAAACACCAGTTCAATCCCCCATCCGTCATGTACCCATCGGACAAGCGCGCTGTACCATGAATCAGAGACCGCCGCATCTTTTAAATGGTCAATGGCTTCCCGGACAATTTGCGGTCCCATTGATTGAAAAAAATTTTTAAAAACGACCAGAGCAAATCCGACAAGCAATAACTTTTTGTACCGTTTGAGATAAGGAGCTAAACTTCGAATCATTTTTCTGTCGTCCTGTGCGCTGGCTGATTGATATTATAAAGATTGTTTTCCTGCATATAAGTTATAACCGCATCGGGCACCATGTAACGAATGGATTCCCCGGCATAGATTCGTTTACGGATATCGGAAGATGAAATACTGATCAATGGAATATCCATGATCTGAGCGCGATGGCGAAACCGTGTTTCGGCGTCGGCTGGATTGAATCCTTCGCGCGGATATACGGCTAATGTAGCTTGCTTGATAATATCATCCGGCCGGTGCCAGCTTGAAAATTGCACCAGCGAATCCGCGCCGATAATCAGGAAAAATTCCGCCGCCGGGTATCTTTTTTGTAAAAGCCCGAGCGTCGTTACCGTATACGATGGATCCGTGTGCGAGTTTTCAATATCGCTGCATTCAAACGATTCGTGGCCAGCTATAGCCAATTGCGTCATCCTGAACCGATGCTCGAACGGCAGCATGTCCTCATTGTGTTTGTGCGGCGGCCTCGGCGACGGAATAAAAAGAACTCTGTCAAGATTCAATCGGTCCCGAACCGTTTCCGCAATGATAAGGTGTGCCGTGTGAACCGGATTAAACGTTCCGCCGAATATTCCTAAAGATAATTTCATAAAAAAATCCCGCATCCGCAAAAGTCATCAAGCGGTTGCGGGAAAACTTTAAATGATTAATTTATTTACCTTCTTGCGATAATTTCGTTCCGCCTTGCTTTTTCTGCAACTCATCGATTTCTTTTAGAATTTTCTGCGCTTCTTCGGCCAATTCCATGTCTTTGTCTTTTTCATCGGCAAAACGTTTCAAAATCAGCGACGCTTTCTGAAATTCTTTTAGCTTGAAATAACAATAGCCTTTCCAGAATTTTGACGGCGTGGCAAATTTAGAATCATAAAAATCGGTAATAACCTGATCGTAATAAACAATGGCCGCATCATACTCGCTCAATTTACGATAAATATTGGCGCTTTCAAACTGCTTGCGCGCCAGTTTCGTTTTGATGATATCGTGAATTTTATCGACGTCGGCCCGGCGTTCACTCGACGGGTAAAGATCTAAATAATTTTGAACGGCCTTCAATGCTTCGTAGGTAAACTTCTGGTCAAGTGCAAAATTAGGCGATAATTCATCATAACAAATAACCAGATGGTACATCGATTTCTCGACAAATTCACTTTTCGGGTAAGACGAAACGACGCGTTCGTATTCCGACGCGGCCGACACATAATCTTTTTGTTCGAAATAACATTCGGCGAGATAATACTGAGCATCGTCGGCGACATCCGAGCCACTATATTTGTATGTTATGAGGGAAAATTCTTCCTGTGCCTTGAGGTATTGTTTCTTTTGGAAAAATTTCATGGCATACTGGAAATGTTCGCGGGAGGTCATATATTGCGTGACGTTTTTCTTACCACCACACGATGCCGTTAACAGTACTATAACAAACATTCCCAGCAAAATTCTTTTAATCAACATGCAATCCTTTCTTGATGAACTTTAAATTTAACTCTTTGATTTGGTCAACTCGAACGTATGTTTTAAAAATACTTTAAATTTTTCTGAATTCGCAACCCTGTCATATTCAATTTTTATAATGCCCGCCGGTTTTTTATTGGTACTCAGATGGTATTCCATCCGCTTGATCTGATCGAGATACCGGTTTTCAAGCGTTGAAATATAATCTTTATATTTTCCAGAATTTTTTGTGTCCGCACGCAAATCTTTGACTATGTTTTCGATAACAGCTCCGGTTTTTGCGATATTGGTCTTTAATTCGTTTTTCAAAATATTTTGTTCTGCATAGAATTTTTTCCAGTCATCAACAGTTGACTGTTCGGCATAGCCGGTGGCTTTTGCAAGATATTGCTGAAACCGATCGTCGTTCATCAAGGCTATAAATTCGGAACGTACTTGCGGAGCTGATTTTTTACCCCCTTCAAGGCTGTCTTTATTATCGACAAGGGCAAAAAAATCATCGTCGCGAAGTTTGGAAATAATTTCTTCATGTGCCGCATCTTTATCTTCGGCCAACGCATCAAGTAATTTAGACATGAACCGGTGGTATTCATCGATCAGCGGTACGACTTCTTGTTTGGCGCGAATTTGTGAGTTTTCAAAATGTCGCCATCCAATCGCGTCCTGGATCAATGCAAAAATCAAATTGAGCGAACGCTGAAGATGCCGCGGATATTCAGGCTTGTCTAAACGCCGCGTCAGTAGATAAGTTGCGTAATTTTTGATATCCAAAACCGTTTCTTCGAAATCGCCGTCTTCTTTAGAACGATCAAGAATCGATTCGGGTATAATATTTTTTTCTACGGCTTCTTTTTCGATGACTTCGATTGATGCCGTTTTAAAAAGCGCTTTGACTTTCTGTTCGACGTATTCGGAATTAAAATTAGCCCCGTCATCGGATCCTTTTGTAATCGTCCCGGCTTTCACGTATTCGTTAATGGCGAGATTCAGCTCGATATCGTTGATCGTTTCCAGAATTCGGAACACACCGTTCTTATCTAATTCGATCTTTTCTTGATCAATCAATGACTCTACTTGATTCATCGTTAAAAAAGCACGCTCGGCTTTATTGAAAAAAGAAAGGCGTTTGCGAACTTCGTTGAAATGTGAAACGCGTTGTTGCAATTCCTGTTCTTGCGGTTTCAATTCCGGAGTCAATTTCGTATAATCGACGCCAACATGATCGGTTGACAGTTTCAGATACGCCGGATCGATCTGATATTTACTCATGAGCCTCGCTGATAAATACCGCGCCGACAATGCTGCTTTTTTGATGTCGGGATCTTCTTCTTTCATCACGCCCTTGTCAATGCAAGGGAGCTCCGCTTTGAAATATTCCACAACGCGCTGATAGTGCTCGTTTTTAACATCCAACTCACCGATGAGTTCGACAAATTCATACACTTCTTTGATCTGGAAACCTTTGACTTTAAAAATCATCGATGTGAGATACTGCGTCTCGATAGCGATCTCGATCAACTTGCCCGGTTCGTGAATTGATTCGTCCGGGTTATCTAAACGTCGGGCAAATGAAATGGCCGCGATAGTCTGATCCGCTATATTCTCCGACATCAACGTCTGACGAATTGCAACTTTGTCTTTGTCCGCAACAGGTTCGAAGCGATCCTTTTTTAATTTTTCCTCATATTGCTCGAGGGCAATTTCAACCTCAAGTTCATTCATCAGTTTCAGCCATTCTAACTTTTCAGTTTTTGAGCCCAGTTCGATATTCAGTTCGCCTGATAACGTGTCTTTGATAATCCGGTCAAGAATTCTAAACTGGCGTCGGATATTATTCGACTGCCCGAGACGATTAATGATAATGCCTTCCAGCGTTTCATTAGGATAACCGTATTCGGCTAGTTGCATCTGCAATTTGGATAACAAGTAAATATTGACGAGATCTTTCATGTTGATCGATTCGCTTTTTCTCATTGTCTCGTCACGTTTCATCGCTTCGGCAAGCAAATTGACGGTGAATACGCTTTTGGTTTTCCCATCGCCGTTCAGATCGATGGCGTCGATAATCTGGATCAAATGGATGAAGGTTTCCGTATCCCGGATTTTACGATCAAATAATTCTTTCAACCCTTTCGAATGGGATGAATCATTGGATTTCTCGGCGACAGCTTTTTCCAGAACGATATTAAAGATCGCATGTTCGATAGAATTATCGAACAGTTCGTTTAATTTCCCTTCGAAAATCGGAATAGCGAAATTGGAAGATTTATTGACCAGCAACGACAAGAGCATATTGATAACCGGCTCAGGCACCAATTTTGTTTCCAGCATGACTTCCATTTTGGTGAGCGCAGTAATATCTTCAATTTTACTGATCAGAAGTGTTTTGCCGGCTGTTTTTTTCTTGTCAATTTCTTCTTCTATTTTTTCAATAACGGCCGTCAATTCGACGTCGTTAAATGTAACGAGTTTGACTTCGTATTGAGAAATATGTTCGGGCATCAGTTTTCCCGGAAAATCAGGAGCTTGAACCATCGACATCAGTTTGCGGATCAAGTCGTTTTTTTCATCGCTCCCGTTCACAGCGCGTGTTCCTCCACTCGCCATAAAACCTCTGCATATCTATAATTTCTAATAGTTTGAGAAAATGTAAGCTATTCACTTAATCATAGCAAGCATTAATTCCTTACGCTTGACTTTCGAATGCGATTTCGATAATTTGAACGGCATCATTCACCTAAACCAATCCTCAGGACTAACTACAAAGGCATGGAAGCTATTTCTTCGTTTGAAATTACGATTTTCTTTTTACTCATTTTCCTGTCCGGTTTTTTTTCGAGCGTCGAAACGGCCATGCATTCGCTCAGCAAAATCACCATCAAAAAAATTCTTTCCGAAGGCGGCTTGAGCGGCAAAATACTCGGTGTCTGGACGGGTAATCAGGAACAATTTTTGAGCGCCATCTATTTTGGCAATAATATTCTTAAAGTCAGTGCGTCCGTACTGGCCGCCAGCATCGCCATTGACTTTGCACGGTTTCACGAATTGTACGAGCCGTATGCGCTGGGAATTTCGATTTTAATCAGCACGCTATTTTTTCTCATTATCGGCGAAGTGGCGCCTAAAACCGTAGCACAACATAGCCCCGAAAAAACATTTCTGATTTTGGCTGCTCCAATTAATTTTACGCTTACGCTCTTACGCCCTTTCAGCGCATTTTTTTCTACGATATCACGATTCGTCGTGTGGCTGCTCGGCAGCAGTCTATCGCGGAAAAACCTCAATGTTACGGAAGAGGAGATCCGCGCCATTGTGGAAGCCGGTGAGAAAGACGGTGCAATCGAAGAAGATGAAAAACAGATGATCCACAGCATCATCGCATTGGGCGATACGACGGCTAAAGAAATCATGGTGCCGCGTGTGGATATGATATGCGTCGATGTGGAAACCCCTATGGAAGAAATTCTGGACATCATGGCGCGCGAAAAATTGTCGCGAATTCCGGTTTATGAACATTCGATTGATACGATCGTCGGCATTCTCCATATTAAAAACGTAATGAATTTTTGGCGAAAAAACATACAGGATATGACCGCCATCGAATTTATCACCATGCCGTATTTCGTTCCTGAAACTAAAAAAGTCGACGAACTTCTTCGGGAATTTCAATCCAAGCACATGCAAATGGCAATTGTAGTGGATGAATACGGCGGCACGGCGGGATTGATCACCATGGAAGATATTATCGAAGAAATTGTCGGAGAAATTACGGACGAATATGATGATCACGGCCCGATGATTCGCAAACAAGAGGACGGCTCTTACCTTATCGACTCAAAATTTGAAATTGACGCGCTCAACGAACAGCTTGGACTTCAAATTCCTTCAGGCGATTATCAAACTATCGGCGGCTTAATTATGTGGATCCTGCGCCGCGTACCGAAGAAAAATGAAATCGTTGCGTATGAAAATCTCAAATTTACTGTTATCGAAGCCGATCGGAAACGCGTTCATAAAGTCGTTTTGAGTTTTTAATACTGTTAAATTTATGATTACAATTTACGCCCAGCTTCAGGAAAAAGAATTTGTCAAATCGAT